>JALONE010000197.1 GCA_025455125.1 Bacteroidota bacterium | reverse complement strand
CGCCTGCAACGCTTCCCAGAACGTCCGAGGAGCATTCGCGGGGACGTGACGGCAAATGCGGGCGATCTGCTCCAGCTCAGCCTTGCGCGTCGCGTCTGACTCCACTCGCGCCCGTGCCTCGGCCGCTTCGGCGTGACGGCGGGCCAAGGTCATGACGGCGTCGGCACAGATAGCCATCGCCTTCAGTTCGTCCTGTTTTTTCAGCGCCTCTGGATCGTTCAGAAAATCGAGCGCCTTCAATTGTCCTTCGATGTCTTCGCGAATCTCCATCAGGCCGCGACGGTAGATCTTGTCGTCAAGCACCGTGTGCCCGGGCGCCCGTTGCTCCATGAACTCCGTGAAAACGCCGGCGGCGTAGCATTCCTTCCACTCGTTGGTCATCTCGGAGAAGATCTTTTCGCGGATGGTCTTCCCGCGCCAAAATGGGATCATCCGTTCATGATAGATCTTCTTCATATTCTCGTCGACGCGGAACCAGACCTTCGGCCGGCCATTGAGGATCTCAAGATCCTCCACAGAATGGCAACATACCTCCGGATATGTATAGGTCGCTTTGGGAGAATCCCCTCGCTCACCGACGATCAATTCTCCTTCGTTGATGCAGATCGCCTTGTGCTCCATGATATGTGCAAAGGCGGCCGCACGCCGCAGCGGTGCAGAGACCAGTCCCTGTCTCTCATACGCTTCGGCCACGAGCAATGCGCGCTCCGGGATCAGGTGGGGGATCGCCGCCAGGCTTTGCTCTCGCAACCGTTTCACTCGTTCCGTCATCTTATCCTCCGACACAGACCGTCTCAACATGCTCCCGCAGGAGTCCGACCAATTCGTTCAGATGTTCCCAATCCGGCGGGAGAAAATCCGGACCACCATTTTTCTTCCCTAGCCGCTCGAGTTTCGCGACTCCCGTTCGATGGTACGGGAGAAGATGGAGTTCCTTGACGGTTTTCAGCGAAGCGACGAACGCTCCCGCTTTCGTGATCGATCCCGCATCGTCGTTCACCCCCGGCACGATCGGGATGCGTACAATGACCGACGCGTTCCATTCCGCCAACCGCCGAAGGTTCGCCAGAATGATCTCGTTCGACACACCCGTGAAGCGCGTGTGAATCCCATCGTCCACAGATTTCAAGTCGAATAAGAAGAGATCCGTCAGTGCGGCAATGTCTTGAAGGATCGCCGGCGTTGTGAATCCGGTCGTATCGACGGCGGTGTGAAGCCCCTCCTGCTTACATGTTGTCAGGAGCTCGCGCAGGAACTCATGCTGGAGCAGCGGCTCACCGCCGGAGAACGTTACGCCTCCCCCCGATCGTTCATAGAAAAGCCGGTCACGCAACACGTCTTCCATCACTTCATCGGTCCGCATCTTCCGGCCGACCATTTCTCGCGCATCGGCAGCGCAGGCATCGATACATCCGCCGCATGCTATACAGAGATCACGGTCGGTTTCGTAGCGATCTCCAACACGAACGATCGCGTGCTCTTCGCAATCCTCCGCGCATGATCCGCAACGAATGCAGCGCTCTTGTCGAATCAGGATCTCGGGATCGCGGTCGATCGATTCAGGATTGTGGCACCACACGCAGTGCAGCGGACAGCCCTTCAAGAAGACCGTCGTGCGGATCCCCGGACCGTCGCTGACCGAAAATCGCATGATGTTGAATACCATGCCTGCAGCAGCATTTCCCATCATTCGGTCCGCTGAAGGACGAGCAGCGTGAGGTCATCGGATGCCGGCTCCTTCCCCTGAAATCGCTTCACAGCCGCCACGACTCGATCGCGAACTGCCAGCACACCCCCATCGATCGATCCGGCCAGCATTGCTTTGAGACGCTCTTCCCCGAATTGTTCCTTGGATCGATTCATCGCTTCCGTGATGCCGTCCGTATACAGCAGAATGGATTCTCCGGCGTTCACCGGGATCTCCTCGGATTCATAATCGGTCGTCTCGAGAAGACCCAACGGCACGCCTGTCGCAGCGAGTTCCCGGAATCCTGTCGCTCCCGGCGCATGCATGTACGGGGCGTTGTGCCCCGCATTCACGTAGGTCAGCCGGTGCGTCAGCGGATCGAGGATCATGATGAAGAAGGTAATGAACTTGTCCGAAGGACTGTTCTCGTAGACGAGCGTGTTGAGCTTCGCCGCTAAGTCGGAGAGACGCTGCCGCTCTGAGAGACCTTTCGGATTCTGGAGATGGACACGGAGGGACGCGTGAAGCGTTGACACGAGCATGGCAGCAGGAATTCCCTTTCCGGCAACATCCGCCATGACGAACGCAAAACGACCTTCCCCCGTATTCACGATATCGTAGAAATCCCCGCCGATGGCGTTGCACGGATGTGCCTCCGCCGCGATCGCATAGCCTGGGATTTGGGGGATCTGTTTCGGGAGCAATCGCTGCTGCATCTGCGAAGCGATCGCAATTTCCTTTTCGACGCGTTCCGACTCAAGGGTTGCGCGGTGCAACCGTGCATTCTCGACGGCGATCGCCGCATGCTCCGAAAATGCCTCCAGGAACAACTCATCTTGGTGATCGAAAACGCCCCGCTTCTTGTTGATGATCTGGAACACGCCGATCGTGTGTCCATCCCGGTTCTTCATCGGCATGCACAACATCGTACGGGTGACGAACCCTGATTGCCGATCGAATCCGGAGAAAAATCGTTCGTCATTGCGGGCGTCTTTCAGGTTGACTGTCTCACCGGTCACCGCAACCGTTCCTGCAATCCCCGTTCCAAGGGGAAGTCGGACATCGACAATGCCACTTCCTTTGAGCACCTTGGACCACAGCGTCTGCCGTTGCTCGTCAACGAGGTAGATCGTTCCCCGGTTCGCCCTCAAGTTCTCCGTCGCGAGCTCGAGGATAATGCGAAGCAGTTTGTCGAGGTCGAACGTCGAATTCAGCCGCTTCGCCGCCTCGATGAGCGATTCGAGCCTCTTCACATACGACGGCGCAGTGCGTGAAGCCACCTGCTTCTTCGGACTTCGGGGCATGGGGACCAGCCGGAAATGGGAGAAGTTCAGCGGAACGGCGATTCTACTTCCCTGAAAGGTACGGAAATAGAGGAAAAAGGAAACCCTCCCTGAGAACAAAATGGCGGCCATGCAACTCGGGCGAGTGCATGACCGCCGCTCGGCGTCCACCATGGAAGGAGGCATGGTGAACGCTTTTGGGGATTCCTGGAACGACTTCGAACTCCGCTACAGAGAAATGCCGAGCGTGAGTCGATGGATGGACTTCAGCCGCTGGAGATCGCTGTACGCGTAATCAAACTGAGCCTGCCATTCGGTTCCCGGGATGTTCACGTTCAGACCGGCACCCCCTGTGAAGACATAAGACTGCTCGGTCTCGACCAAGGCACCCTTCTGCGCTCCGTCGGTCCGTGGCTGCAATCCGCCTCGAATGGAGACGACATTGAAGAAGGTCGCTTCCGCGCCGAACTGAATGGTCGAGCGGTAGTCGCGTTCATCCCGGAAATCCATGGAAGCCGTCAACCCGATGGCTTCCGAGCGGATGACATCGTACGAGGCACCGAGTTGGAAATAGAGTGGCAGCGACCACTGTGAGGTAGCGAGGTACGCTGGCACACGGTCCGGATTCGAGCCCGCATCGGGAAACGGATCGACTTTGACCTGCAAGTCCTCCCCTTCGATCTTCATCGGCGTACCGAAGTTGGCGATCATCATTCCCAACCGGAGTCCTTTGATCGCCGTCTCGTACTGAGCGCCAACGTCTACCGCAATGGCGCTCGCGGACGAGCGAGAGATCGATTCGGCGACATACTTCAGCTGCACGCCGAGGCGAAAGCGGTCGGACAGCGACCGCGAGTAGGTCATGCCGATCGCCGCATCATACGCGCTGAACGTCTCTCCGGTTCCCTGCGTCTGTTCCCAGGTCGTGACCTTCATATCGCCAATGGAGAGATAGGTCAGGCCGAAGCCGAGCACATCGGATTCACCGAGCGGAATGCCCACGCCGACGAATTGATGCGCCACATCGCTGATCCAGTCGGTGTGGGAGGACGTGACCGAAAGCCGGCCCACTCGTGAGAGCCCCGCCGGATTCCAATACATCGCGGTGACGTCGTT
>JALONE010000196.1 GCA_025455125.1 Bacteroidota bacterium | reverse complement strand
GTTCTTCGATGCTGCCGACGCACTTCTGCGCAGAGCACGTGTCGCAGATCCAAATGGGGAGCGGCGTGCCCCAGAACCGGTCGCGCGACAGCGCCCAATCCTTATTTTCCTCGAGCCAATTGCCGAAGCGTCCCGAACCGACCTCCGCCGGGATCCAGTTGATCTCCTTGTTTCGCTCGATCATCCGCTGAGCGTAATCCGTCGTGCGTATGTACCACGATTCACGTGCGTAGTACAGGAGTGGGGACGAGCAGCGCCAGCAGTGGGGATAACTGTGGAGATACTGTTCCTTCTTGTACAGGATTCCGCGAAGCTTCAGGTCCGAGATGATCTCGGGGTCTGCATCCTTGACGAACATACCTGCAAAGGCGGTCACCGAAGCATCGAATTCTCCCGACTTGTTGACCGGGTGGATCGTGGGGAGTCCGTGTTTCCGTCCGGCCTGATAATCATCTTCGCCGTACGCCGGCGCCATGTGAACGATGCCGGAACCATCTTCGGTTGTCACGAAGTCCGCCGTGATGACATACCATCCTTTTTACTTCGCCGGATGATAGTCGTACATCCGCTCGTACTCTTTCCCCGCCAGCGCCGAGCCTTTGAACTTCTCCAACACGGTGTGCTCGTCACCGAGTACGGTCCGGCGCGCGTCCGCCAGGATGAGATGCTCGCCCTTGTGCTCCACCTTCACGTAGTCAACGTCGGGATGAACCGCGATGGCGACATTGGAGATCAGGGTCCACGGTGTGGTCGTCCAAACGAGGAAGAACGTATTGGCTTCCCCTTTCACCTTCAGCTTGATATAGACCGAAGGATCGCGGACGTCTTTGTACCCAAGGGAGACCTCGTGCGAAGACAAGGGGGTTTCGCACCGGGGACAATACGGCTGGATCTTGTGTCCTTTGTAAATGAGTCCACGATCGAAGTACTGCTTCAGCGCCCACCAGATCGACTCGATGTACTCGTTGTCAAACGTGACGTACGGATGCTGGAGGTCGACCCAGTAGCCCATCATCCGGGTCATCTCCTCCCAATCGATCTTGTATTTCCAGACCGACTTCTTGCATTCCTCGTTGAACTTCGCAACGCCGTAGTCGACGATCTCGTCCTTGTGCTTGAAGCCGAGCATCTTCTCGACCTCGATCTCCACCGGCAATCCGTGCGTGTCCCAACCCGCTTTCCGGTGCACCTGGAATCCCCGCATCGTCTTGTACCGGCAGACGATATCTTTCAGCGTGCGCGCCATGACGTGATGAATCCCCGGGCGTCCGTTCGCCGTCGGGGGCCCTTCGTAGAACGTGAAGGAGGGCTTGCCGTCGCGGATGGCGATGCTTCGCTCGAAGATCTTGTTCTCTTGCCAGAACTTCTGGATCTCGGCTTCGAGCGCGTGGTAGTTGAGTTTGTCGGTAAGAGATTTGAACATCAGGGGTCAGGAGTCAGTGGTCAGGGGCAAGAATGTCAACAACGAACTACATCTTTCGGACGACCTCTTTCATGATCGCGGTCATCCGGGGTTCGGCCTTCGTTGCCACCTTGAGAACCTCGGCCAAGGTGACGGGTTTCAGCGCATCGGGGAAGCATTCGTCCGTGATGATCGAGAAGCCGAGGACCGGCAAGCCCATGTGTACGGCGACGATGTCTTCGGGGATCGTCGACATGCCGACAGCATCCGCTCCGGCGATTCGAAGGAATCGGTACTCCGCGCGTGTCTCGAGATTCGGACCCTGCATCGCAACATAGACCCCTTTCTGGATCGGGATCTTCAGGTCGAGGGCCGCCTGTTCCGCGAGCGCAATCAACGCCTTGCTGTACGGCTCCGACATGTCCGGGAACCGCGGTCCGAGCGAGTCATCGTTCGGTCCAATGAGCGGATTGTCCCCGAGCAAATTGATGTGATCGGTCATCAGCATCACATCCCCCTTCTTGAAGAGGGAGTTGAGCGCTCCCGCAGCGTTGGAGATGAGAAGGCGCTCCACGCCGAGGGACTTCATTACGCGCACCGGGAACGTGACCTGCTTGAGCGTGTAGCCTTCATACAAATGAAAGCGGCCTTGCATCGCAACGATCTTCTTTCCTGCGAGGGTTCCGAAGATCAGTTTGCCGTGGTGCGATTCAACGGTCGAGACAGGAAAATGCGGGATGTCGGCGTAGTCGATCACCGCGCTCTTCTTGATCTCTTTCACCAGCCCGCCCAGTCCGGTTCCCAAGATGATCCCGATGTCTGGACGGAAGGAGGTCTTCGTCCGGATGAACTGGACGGCTTCGTCGATCTGCGTGCGAAGGCTCATGGGCAAGGAATGAATGAGAGATTGCGTGAAAAATGATTTGGTGATTGAAGATTCGGATGAATGGGTAATCGGCCAGACTAGAGTTTCTTGAGGATCTCATCGATCTCAAGGTGTTCCTTTCCCGAGCCGTGCGATGAATCTCGGCTTCTGCCGTCATCATCTTCAATCTCGAGTGCACGGATCAGGTCGAGCTCGGAGCTCAGAAGGATCTTCATCTTAGCCAACATGCTCTCCTTCCGGGCTTTGAGGGTCGAGATCTCTTCTTTGGCGCGCGCGAAGTCTCCTCGTGCTTTCTCGACGATCTCGGACGCTTTGACCTCTGCCTCGCGTATGATCAAGTCGGCTTCCTTGCGGGAGTTCTCGATGGACTTTCCGCTGGCTTCCTGAGCCTGCATCAAGGTCTGCTGCAGGGTCTTCTCCATGTTCTTGTAGTCCACCAGCTGCGTCTCGAGTTCCAGGATGCGGTCGCGAAGATCCCTGTTCTCCTTGAGATACTCCTCCAGGTCGTTGGAGACCATTTCGAGGAACGTGTCCACCTCGACGGTATCGTAACCCCGCATGGTCTTCTTGAATTGCTGCTTCTTGATCTCCAGCGGCGTGATCTTCATTGCTTCACCTCGCGATCATTGATCGGTGCGTTTCTTGCGTTGTCCGAAGATGGCCGTCCCGATCCGTACGATCGTGGCTCCCTCCTCGATTGCGATCTCCATGTCGTGCGTCATGCCCATGGAGCAGAGATCCATGCTCACTCCCGGGATATCCGCTTCCCGGATCCGGTCTCTCAATTCGCGGACGATCCGGAATGAACTCCTGGATGCTTCAGCGTCATCTGAGAACGGTCCCATCGTCATCAAGCCGCGAATCCGGACGCGGTCAAATCGACTTGCCTGGCGCACGAGTTCCCGCGTTTCCCCGGGGGCGACTCCGAATTTCGTGGCCTCGTCCGTCGTGTGGACCTCGATCAGGATGTCGACGGTATTCTCGAGTCGTTCTGCCCGTTTCTGCAGTTCCTCCACTAGCCGAAGATCATCGACCGCATGGATCAACCGCGCATGTGCAGCGGCGAACTTCGCCTTGTTCGTTTGCAGATGGCCGATGAAGTGCCAACGGAGCTGAAGGTCGGTCAGCTGTTCGCGCTTCTCCAGCCACTCTTGAACGTAGTTCTCGCCGAAATCGAGTTGTCCCAAGGCTGCCGCATCGCGGATAACGTCCGACGAGAAGGTCTTCGACACGGCAACGAGCAGGACCTCATCAGGTCGCCGGTCACATCGGAGACAGGCCTCCTCGATGCGTTTCCTGACCGTTATGAGGTTTTCAGCGATCATTCGACGTTTGCAAGAAGTTAATATACGCGAGAACTTGCCGAAAATCAACGCGATCGGAAGTTCTTGCTCCATATACATATACGGCAGGGCGTTTGAGGCATTCCTTGACTTCGACCCCCAATTTTATTTAATTGAAAGTGGTTGCCACGATTGAGCTTGTCTGATCCCAAAGGAGCGCAGATGTCCGGATTTGACCATATTGACGATGATGGGTTCCCCCGGACTCCGAACGACTCCTCAGATGACGATGTCCGGCGGTTCCGCGAAAGCCTGCGTAACGGATCCCGAGACATCAACAGCCCGGAAGCCCTCGAAGAGATCATTCAATTCTACCTCGATCATGAAGAATTCGAGGAAGCTCTCCAATTCGCTGAACGGTTGCTCTCCTTTGAGCCCTTCAGCTCCGATGCCTGGCAACGCAAGGGGATGATCCTCAACAATCTGACGCGCTATGCCGATGCCCTTTCCTGCTACGACCGCGCCCTCAGCCT
>JALONE010000195.1 GCA_025455125.1 Bacteroidota bacterium | reverse complement strand
TTCAGGATGACGAGAAGAGTCACTCCGTCATCCGCAAGAATGGCCAGCCAAAGACTGGAGAGACCGAATGCCCCGAGACCAATGAATATCCCCTTGACGACGAGTGCCAAGACCACATTCTGCGTGATGATCCGCATCGACGTGCGCCCGAGGACGACCGCGTATGGCACGCGGGTCAGGTTCTCCGACATCAATACGACATCGGCTGCCTCGATGGCCGTGTCAGAACCGGCGGCTCCCATTGCGATACCCACATCGGCACGCGCAAGGGCGGGGGCGTCGTTCACGCCATCACCGACCATGCCGACGACCGAATGCTTCTCGCGGAGCTCCGCAACGATTCCCGCTTTTTGCTCCGGCATCAAGTGGGCGCGGACCTCGTCGACTCCCAGCGACGACCCCGTTTGCTCGGCCACGGTCTGATTGTCCCCGGTCAGGAGCACGATCGGTCTGATTCCGAGGTCGTGCAATGCACGCACGGCAACCCCCGATTCTGCACGAAGCGCATCGGCGAATCCGATGATCCCGACGACTCTGGCCGATTGCGCGAGAATGGCGGCGGTCTTTCCGCGCTGTTCAAGGTGCGCCAAAGCCTCTTCGACTGCCGGCGAGCAGACGTGGAGTTCTTCCGCGAACGCATGATTGCCGATGGCGTAGTCAGTGCCATTGACGCGTGCCTTCACGCCTCGCCCTGGAATCGCTTCGAATGCCTCGACGTGCTCCTGCTCGAACATGACGCCTCGTGCCTGCGCCATCCGTACCAGCGCGTCGGCGAGATGGTGTTCCGACCGCGACTCGAGCGATGCGGCAATGCGAAGAATCTGATCCTCGGTGAATTCACCCAGGCGAACGATGTCGGTCACCTCGAGTCGCGCATGCGTCAGCGTTCCGGTCTT
The DNA here is from genome assembly GCA_025455125.1 of Bacteroidota bacterium. GTDB lineage: Bacteria > Bacteroidota > Ignavibacteria > UBA10030 > UBA10030 > JAKAJH01. Next base: position 3,209 of record JALONE010000195.1, on the reverse strand, counting down.
GTCCAGCGCGACAGCACGCAGGGCAGCGAGCGTTTCGAGATGACGTCCGCCTTTGATGAGAACCCCATGACGTGCCGCATGTGCGATGGCGCTCACCAACGTGACCGGAGTGGAGATGACGAGCGCACACGGACATGAGATGACCAGAAGAACGAGCCCGCGGTAGAACCATTCGGTGAATGCTTCTCCCAACGCTAATGGCGGGACGACCCAAACTCCGGCCGCGAGTATGAACACAGCGGGGGTGTACCACTGCGCAAATCGCTCGATGAATGTATGACGCTTCGCACGCTGTGATTCGGATTCCTCGACAAGGTGCACGATCTGCGCAAGTCGTGACTCTCCCGAGGGTTTGTCCACCCGAATGTCGAGGGCGCCATTCCGGTTGAACGTTCCGGCAAAGACAGTGTCTCCGGCCGCTTTGAACACCGGAATCGATTCTCCCGTGAGCGTCGATTCGTCCACCATCGACGAACCGTTGAGCACCGTGCTGTCCGCGGGGAGCCGTTCCCCCGGACGGACGCGGACCGTGTCACCGACGCGCAGCCGGTCGGTTGGAACGATCGTCTCGGTGTCTTCGCGGAGAACCGTGGCGGTTGCAGGTGAGAGTCTCATCAGCGACCGGATCGCCTGCCGTGTCCGGCCCATGCTGAGTGATTCCAGAAGGAGGGAGACGGCGTACAACAAGATGACCGCCGCTGCTTCCGCTTCTTCCTCGATCGCGATGGCGCCGATAACCGCGACGCTCATCAGAACATTGATGTCAAGCGCTCGGTTCAGCAAGGAACGCCATGCCTTGACTGCGACCGGCCAGCCGCTGAGAACGATGGCGCTGCCGAACAGGCTCAGCTCGAGCCAGCGAAGATCCGCGACGAACGAAACGAGAAGTCCTGAGAGGAAGAATCCACTCCCCAGGGCCAGCGACATGCGCTGAAGACGGAGGCGTGATGCGGCCTCCTTGGATTCGCCATCGCGCTTGATCGTCCCCGGAAGCCCGATGGATCGAAGCGCCTTCAGTAGGACCGATTCATCGGTGGTATGGCGGACGGACAATCGATGGAGAACGAAATTGACGTCGAGGGAAATAACATCGGCCATGTCCGCGAACTTCTTGCGGATGAGCGCTTCTTCCGTCGCGCAGCAGAGATCCTGCACGATGATGGTCGTTTCATGGATTGGCGGGGTCATTGCGGATGCGACGCTTCTTCAGCACTGAGCGAGCGCACGAGTTGATCTCTCACGGAATCGAGCGGAAGCTCTTTCCCTGTATACAGCTCGAACGCACGTTTGCCTTGGTGGAGGAGCATTTCGAGTCCGCCGATGGTGGCACATCCTGCGGCGCTCGCACGTTGGAGCAGCACGGTGCGCATCGGGCGATAGATGAGATCGAAAACTGCGAGGCCCTCGGGAAACTGAATGGTTGCATCCAATGGACAATCAAGAATGTGCGGATGCATGCCGATCGGGGTCGTGTTGATCAGAATGCTGGAAGATCGGATCGCTTCCGACAAGGCAGCCGAAGAGAACGGGATGGTGATGAGTCTGGTTTGTGCTCCATCAAAGTCCCTCACGAGTTGCTTCATCTGCGATGCACTCCGGGCGACGATCGTCACGGATGAGATCTGCAGAATGCGGGTGAGAACATGCAGCACGGCGCGAGCCGACCCTCCCGCACCGAGAAGAACCGCATACATCCGGCGCGTCGATCCGACGACCGGCTTCAACGACGCGATGATGCCATCGATGTCCGTATTGTATCCCACAAGACGCCCGTCCTTGTTGACGACAGTATTGACGGCGCCGACGGATTGCGCTTCCTCGGAGACCGCATCGAGGAACTGGATGATCGAGTGCTTGTGTGGGATGGTCACGTTGAATCCGGCGAGCGTGGCGCGGAACTCCGGAATGCGTGCGGCAAGCAGGTCGGAGGGCACATCGATACGCTCGTATGTGTGGGGAAGTCCCAGTTGGCGGAATGCCGTTTCGTACAAGAGCGGCGAGAGGGAATGACCCACAGGGTGGCCGATGATGGCAAATGACCTCTCCGGTCGATGTGCGTTCGTCTGGGGAGACATGGGGAGGCGATGAAGCGGATGGCTACGCAGATGGTGGGGAATTCAGCAGCTTCTCCGCGTCGGCGCGGAGAGAGGGCATCAATCGGATCGCTTGCTCCAGCGCGGCTCGGCCATCTGAATCACGGCCGCTTTGAACGAGCGCGCGCCCAAGACTGTAATGCGCTTGGGCAAAGTCCGGATGAAGCTCGATGGCGTGTTCCAGCGCTTTGATCGCCTCGTCTGCATGCCCCAGCTCGGAAAGGGTGTCGCCAAAGTCGAACCACGCATCTGCATTCTTCGGGTCGATTTGGAGAACCCGTCGGTATGGTTTGAGCGAGTCTTCCTTGCGACCGATGTTATACAGGGCATCCGCGCGAGCATACCAGTATTCCGCAATATTTGGATCCAGCGAGGCCGCATGCTCGTAGTCCACAAGCGCTTCTGGGGTTCGCATCAGCGCATCGAGGCAACAACCCCGGCCAAAGTGCGATTCGTGATGGCTTGGGTCATGCGAGAGGGCCGTGCTGTAGCATTGGATCGCTTCCTGGTATTCCCCCAGTTCCTCCCAGGCATTGGCGAGGTTGTGCCAGGCGGGAACATCCGACGGTTCGGCCTCGAGTGTCTGCTTATAGCACCGGATGGCATCGTGCAGTTTTCCCGAGTTGGCGTACGCATTCCCCAGGTTGTACCAGGCCGAAGGGAAATCCTCGTGGATCGCCAGGGCGAACTCATAGGCCGAAATCGCCTCCGCGTAGCGACCGATCCGGTTGAGGACGATCCCCTTGTTGTACCACGCATTTGAATTGTACGGGTCACGCGAAAGGTGTTCGTCGTACGCTTGAACGGATTCTTCAGGTCTCTCCATGAAATCGTAGCAATAGCCAAGTTCATACCAGACATCGATATGCTCTGGCTCAAGCGCGAGGACCTGCCTGAAGATCTCAACCGCCTCGGGGAAGCGTTCTTCCTTCTCCAGCGTGATTCCCTTCTGAAACAAGCCCTCGGCGTTCGCAGGTTCAAGCTCGATGGCCCGGTCGAATGATTCCATGGCTTCTGAGACCCGCTCCATGTTGTCGAGCGTGATCCCCCGGTTGATGTAGATCTCCGGGTCGGTTGGATTCAGGCTGAGGGCGCGGTCGTAGCAGGAAAGGGCAT
>JALONE010000194.1 GCA_025455125.1 Bacteroidota bacterium | reverse complement strand
GCCATCGTGTACCGCGTTGCCTACCTTGTCGAACTTGGCGTAAAACCGGATGCCATTCTGCTGCTGACGTTCACGCGGAAAGCGGCACAGGAGATGCTCCGCAAGGCGGCAGTGCTGCTCGACAGCCGCTGCGAACAGGTGTCCGGCGGCACATTCCACTCCTTTGCGAACACCATCCTCCGGAAGTACGCCTCCGTGCTCGGCTACGAAGCGAACTACTCGATCCTCGATCAAACGGATGCCGAGGATGTCGTTAATCTCCTCCGGACCCGGATGAAGTTCGACACGAAAGAGAAACGCTTCCCCCGCAAGGAAACGTTGTACGATCTTTACAGCCGCGCGCTGAATACGGTCACGCCACTGAACGCATTGCTCGCGCAAGACTATCCCCAGTATGTGGAGCAGGAGGCGGACATCGCGGCGCTGCATCAGGCCTACGTGCGCTACAAGCGCGAACACAATTTGATGGACTATGATGACCTGCTGCTGAATCTTGCGCTGCTTCTGCGCGAGCACGAGGCGATCCGGAACACGCTTGCCGATCGCTACAAGTACATCATGGTGGATGAATACCAGGACACGAACAGGCTGCAGTCGGACATTGTCCGCAGTCTCTCATCGCGTCACCGAAATGTGATGGTTGTCGGCGACGATGCACAGTGTATCTACTCATTTCGCGGCTCGACCATCCGGAACATCCTTTCGTTTGACGAGGAATATGAGGGCTGCACGGTCATCAAGCTGGAAGAGAACTTCCGCAGCACCCAGGAGATCCTCAACCTCGCCAACGAGATCCTGAAACGGCAATAACAGGTGCTATTCAATCAATAATCTCAAATCACAGATCAACAATTCCCCGCTTTCCCTTGTTTACTAAATCCCTCTATAGCAAGCGCTCCGCCGGTTCGCTTCCGCAGCTTGTCAGCGCGGAAAACGAGAACATGCAGTCCCGCTATGTGGTCCAGAAGATCCTGGAGTTCCGCGAGCAGGGCGTTCCGCTCGAGCACATGAGCGTGCTGTTCCGGTCCTCGTTCCATTCATTCGATCTGGAGATCGAGCTGGCGAAGGCGAACATTCCGTTCCTCAAATTCGGGGGATTCAAGTTCATCGAGACGGCGCACGTCAAGGATGTTGTCGCCTATTTGCGCGTGATGGACAATCCAAGGGATGTCGTTGCATGGAACCGCATCCTCCTGCTCATCGATGGCGTCGGTCCGCGCACGGCGGAGAAGGTGATCGATGATATCCAGAAGAGGCGAGTCGGATTGGCGACGGAGTACAGAGAAGCCGTGACGGCAACCACGAAATTCTGGATGGACTACGGAAACTATCCGGACAGCGTCCGCTCGCTCTTCGAAGTGCTCAAGGAGGTCGCCGGACCCACCGTCTCACCCGCTGAGAAGACCGAACGGATCCTTCGCTACTATCAACCGCTCATGCGCGGGCGATACGAGGACCACCTCAAACGGCAGAAGGACCTCGAGACCTTCCAGAATATCACCGAGCGGTACCGATCCGTGGAGGAACTGCTTGCCGACCTTGCATTGGAGCCGCCGAATGAGAGCATCGCCGACATTACATCCCCCGGTCCGGAAACCGAATATCTGACGCTTTCCACCATCCATAGTGCGAAGGGACTCGAGTGGGAGGTGGTGTTCATCATCTACGCGCTGGAGGGGAGATTCCCGTCGATGCGGGCCGCCGGGAGCGACGAAGAAATGGAGGAGGAACGGCGGCTGATGTATGTGGCGTGCACCCGCGCGAAGGACCATCTCATCATCACCTATCCGATGAACATCTATGACCGGGAGAGCGGACTCATCCTGACCAAGCCGTCGCGGTTTCTCGACGGGATGGCGGGAAAGCTGCTTGAACCGTGGGTGGTGGAGTAGGGAAGACGATTGCGGATTGTTGATAACTGGATGATCATGCGGCCGCGTTCGTCGGTGCAGCAGTTCGCAATTGGCGGTAGCGCTTGAGCTTCCCTTTGAGCGTCGAGATCAGCAGTTGCTGGGAGATCGGTTTCATCAGGTAGTCGTCAACTCCCAACTCTTTTCCTGCCCGTACCAAAACTTCGTCCGTGAGCCCGGTGAGGAAGACGAACGGAACGTCCTGCAGATGAGGGACCTCCTGCACCTTCTCATAGAATGAGAATCCCCCCATTGTCGATGTTTCCAGATTGATGTCGCAGAGGATGAGGTCGGGCCGGTGTTTGCGCATCAGCGCGTATGCTTCGTCCGACGTGGGCACGGCCATCACTTCGAATCCGGCATCTCCGATCGCCTGCGCGAGCAGTTCCAACAGCCGAACATCATCGTCGATGATCACGATGCTTGGCTTCTTCCTCGTCTTTCGGAACTCGCCGAGCAGTCGCGTTTCGATCTGTGCATGCTCCGCGTCCGAGACATGAAAGACCTTTCGCAATTCAAGATGCGCGGCGGCGGAAGGGGCAGTGCGGGTTCCAAGCACAGCACGGTGGAGGGCTTTCTCATACGCCGCGAGCCTGGCCGCTTCATCAAGGCGCGCATGTTCGTCCGCCGTGATGCTCATAGCGGAACGAAGCAGGTCCATCTGCTTTCGTTCCTCTGATGTCGGTATCCCATCTGCCCAGATTTGGTCGAGATAATCGCGATAGATGCGCAGATCGTCATCGTGCGAGCCGACCTGAGTCGACGGCTCTGACTTGGGCACCTCCGCTGTTGCCTGCTGCCGGGCTTGCTCCTGTGTGAGCGTTCGCACGATCTGCTCGCGATCGACCGGGGTCACCTGCGCTTGGTGAACGAGCTGGGTGGCTTCTTTCCGCAGACGCTCGCGCGCTTCTTCAGCTTTCCGCTGTTCCTCCTCGTAATGCCGTTTGGCTTCCTCCTCCCCGGCCCGTCGTGCTTCCTGCGCGAGCTTTGATTCGGTCTCCTGAACGAGCAAATTCTCGATGCGCTCTTCGAACGCCATCGCGTAGACGTTCTTCGGGTCCAACTGCTTGGCCTTGACGAGTTCATCCTGCGCGATCTTCAGGTCACCGTGTCGGATCAGCTGATCGACGCGCTTGAGGACCTCGCTGACCTGCTTCTTGATGTCGTCGCGAGGTGTCAACTCCCCGGGGTTTGGGGATTTGATCTTCGCGGACGGTGATGCATGCGGGGCGGACATCCAATTCTCCTTGCGTTCAGCCATGAGAAGTTCAATCGGCATGCCAGCGATGGCGGGGATGACATGTGTGACAATAATCACGAATCCCTCAGTATTGCCCCATTTTCCCCAGGAATGGCGATTGTCTCGCAATTGAAATTTGTACAATCGACAGGCGGGGCTGCTGGCAAAAAAAATCCCAGCCGAAATGGCCGGGATTTGCAGTGTCAGAGCGGGTATTCGTTATTTGGAAGCAACGGAGGAAGGGAGCATCGCACGACGAATCGGAGGCGTCATGTCGCTCTCCGTTCCCAGGCGATTCACCGCCGACACGGCGTAGGCGACATCATTCAGGCCTGAGGCATCGAGTGTGTCAGCATACGATGTTGCTCCGTAGCCGGTCACGGCGGCGATGTTGTAGGCATCGTTCCGGTCGAAGGGTTCCGTGCCAAATCGGTAGATGATAAATTGCAGAGGCTCGGATCCCGACGGCACCTCCCATCGGAGGGTTGCGATGGATCCGTTCATGGTGACGCTCAGGCTCTTCGGCGGGGGAGGAGCAGTGCTGTCCTTCCATGGCATCCGTGGCGGGATCGCCCAGTAGGGAAATTCATTCATGGCGAGCGATCCCCAATCCCGGTTCAATCCGGAAGCGGAATAGAAGACCACACCGGGCAGGCCTCTCTTGCGGGTTTCGCGTACTTGTGCCGAGATCTCATCGTATCCGAATTTCTCGATCAGTCGGACCGCAAGTCCGGGGAGCACCTGTCGCTCGTATGCAACGCGGTCTTGCCACTCCGTGATGAGAGGAACGAACGGATGTGAGGGATGCGTCCGCTCCCAATACACCATCGGGATGATGAAATCGATCTTCCCTGTTTCCATCCATTGCCGCGGATCCTGATAGACGGCATGGTACGCGGTCCAACCGGTCCCCGAATATTTTCCAATCACGGAGGCGGACACTTTCATCCACGGCTTGATCG
>JALONE010000193.1 GCA_025455125.1 Bacteroidota bacterium | reverse complement strand
GCATGAAGCCGATCTTCAATGTCGCTTGTCTGACCGATGTAATACCCTCCGTCAACGCAGCTTCGCAGAATATAGACAAAGAACATGATCCCAAACTCCCCCAAGTTGAGAATCGAGTATGATGCAATTGCTGGGGTGCCTGGATTCGAACCAGGGAATGTCGGCTCCAAAGGCCGATGCCTTACCACTTGGCTACACCCCAAAGGAAGTGGCAATGGGGAAACGGGGAAGCGGGGAAAGTGAAGAGAAGCCCGCCGCCGCACAAAAAAATTCCCAATTCCGTAAAAGAATTGGGATAAAAATGTACCCAAAAAAAGGCTCTAAGTCAATCGGATTTAGCATCATGAAACCACACCAGATTGTTGAAGTCCTAGGGCCTGTGGCTTGCATTTGCACGCATCTCTCTCTATTTTTTAAATATTGCTACCACTTGGAGAATTGTATGATTTCTGTTAAGTCCTCGGTTGTCGCAAGTCCATTCAGCCTTTCAAGCGGAGCGGTGCGCGTACGCATCTTCTGGATGCTGACATTTGCAGTTCTGACCGCCATCGGAGCGCAGGTCGAGATCCCGAATGTTCCCGTCCCCTACACCGCCCAGACTCTGTTCGTGCTCTTGGCCGGTGCGTTGCTTGGACCGTGGTATGGGGCAGCGAGCATGATAACGTATTTGGCGCTTGGCGCCTTCGGTTTCCCCGTTTTCTCAGGCTTTTCGTTTGGAATCGCTCGCTTGCTGGGCCCGACCGGAGGATATCTCCTCGCCTTTCCGCTCGCCGCGTTGCTCGTCGGTCTGCTGAGTCATAACAGAAATCGGTTCATCCCGATCCTCCTGAGCATGGGTGCAGGGCTTCTCCTCATTTTTGCGATGGGTGCGCTGCAACTGTGGGCCGTGCTGCTTCGGGATGCCGAGCAAGCGCTCGCCTCCGGGCTGATGATCTTTTCATGGTGGGATGGGCTGAAGCTTGTGGCAGCGGCGAGCATCGCGTCATTCTATCGGACGCGCGTTCGTCGTTCCGCATAGAGCATCGCCACTCTCCGAATTCACTGAAGCCATCCACGGTCATATCGGGATGGCTTCGTTATTTCCACAGGAACGGTCGAAGGGAGTCTGGGATATGGATCGACGTGCATTTGTGCGGACAAGTGCGGCGGCAGCTGCGTGGACGTTGGCAGGTGGGATGCGGCTGGAAGCTGCCGGAAAGATTCCGGATCTCGTCGCGGTCAAGGGGGGAGAAGCGGAGGCGATGTTTCGCCGGGGGATTGCCGCGCTCGGCGGGATGCGCGCTTTCGTCAAACCGAATTCCAAGGTCGTGATCAAACCCAACATCGGATGGGATGTCCCACCCGAGCGAGCGGGGAACACGAATCCCAAGCTGATCGCGGAGATCATCAAACAGTGCAAAGAGGCTGGCGCGAAGGAGGTCACAGTCTTTGATCACACGTGCGACAATTGGTCACGGTGTTATCGGACCTCGGGGATCGAGGCAGCCGTTCGCGAGGCAGGGGGGACGATGGCTCCCGGTCATGCCCCCGCGTACTATCAGGAAGTGAAGCTCGGCACGGGGAAGAGTCTCACGAGCGTGAAAGAACACGAAGCGATCCTTGCTGCCGATGTTTTCATCAACGTTCCGATCCTGAAGAGCCATTCTTCGACCCGACTCACCATCGCCATGAAGAACCTGATGGGGAATGTATGGGACCGGGGATACTGGCATGCGAACGACCTGCATCAGTGTATCGCGGACTACGCCGGATATCGTAAGCCGACGTTGAACGTCGTCGACGCGTACGCGGTCATGAAGCGAAACGGACCACGGGGCGTTTCAGTGAGCGATGTGGTGACAATGAAGGCCCAACTTCTCTCGACGGACATCGTCGCGATCGATGCGGCGGGGGCGAAGCTCCTCGGGCTGGATCCGTCGGATGTGCGCCATATCGAACTTGCCGCAGCACGTGGCGTCGGTACGATGGAACTGGACAAACTCGCGATCGAACGCATCTCGTTGTGAAGAAGTTTCCTCATCCGCTGAAGATCGCGCGGCTCGTCGTTGCGACCGCATTCGGACTGACACTGACGCTGATCTTCCTGGTCCCGGGGTCAGCGATCAGCACCGTCCTGTCTCCGATCCTCACTCCGCTCCAACTTGTTCCCTCCGTCGTCCGCTTGACGGGGGGGGCAGTCATCGTCCTTGCCGGATTGATCCCCGTGCTCTTGCTGACCATCCTGATGGGACGCGTGTACTGTTCGACGGTTTGTCCGCTTGGGATCCTCCAGGATCTGGTGATTCGATTCCGCCGCCAATTCCCGGGCCGCCGATGGTTCCGCTATAACACGCCGCCGCCACTCTTCCACTATTCAGTCTTCTCGCTCACGGTCGTCCTCGCATTGTCCGGGAGCTTCCTGCTGTTGAATCTTCTGGAGCCGTTCAGTACCTACGGCCGGGTTGTGTCGACGGTTGGCGGTCCGATGGCGGTCGCACTGAACAACGCCGCAGCATTTCTTTTGAATCGCTTGGGGCTGCCGCTGCTGGTCCACCTTCCATGGCGCGTGGCGGATCTGGTCGCGATAACGATCCCGGCTCTGGTGATCGTCGCGATCGGCGCAATGGCTTTCTGGCGCGGACGACTGTTTTGCAACACGCTCTGTCCCGCCGGAGCATTGCTGGGGATCCTGAGCCGCGTCTCGATCTTCCGAATCACGGTCGACCACGAGCGATGCAACGAATGCGGCCACTGCGAGCGCGTGTGCAAGGCGGAGTGTATTCACAGCGGATCAAAGACGGTCGACTTCGCGGCGTGCGTCGGATGTTTCAATTGCATCGACGCATGTCCGACGGTCGGTCTCTCCTTCGAACCGATCTGGCATCGGGATGCGCGTACACAGACGAACGACGGTCGGCGTTCTGTCCTCATGACGTTGATCGCGCCGGTCACAGGACGGCTTGCGGCGGATTCGACGATTGCACCACGAGCGCTCACCTACGATGAAAGCCGGCGTCTTGCTGTCGCGCCGCCGGGAGCTGCCAGCACGGAGCGATTCACGGGGCTCTGCACCGCGTGTCATCTCTGTGTGAGCGCATGCCCAACGCAAGTGTTATATCCATCGGTGCTTGAATACGGATTGGAAGGATTGTTCCAACCGCGGATGAATTACACTGCGAGCTATTGCAATTTCGACTGCACCGTCTGCGGAGACGTGTGTCCGACCGGCGCGCTGCAGGCCTTGCCGCAGGCGGAGAAGAAGCTCACGCAATTGGGAAAGGCATTCTTCGTCCGGGAAGATTGCATCGTTGTCACGAAGAAGACCGATTGCGGCGCGTGCTCAGAACACTGTCCGACAAAGGCAGTGAAGATGGTCCCGGAGGGGAAGGTGTTGCTTCCCGTCGTGACCGATACGCTGTGCATCGGATGCGGTGCGTGCGAGCATGCATGTCCCACGAAGCCGCGGAAAGCGATCTATGTCATTCCTTCGGCGGTGCACGGGAAGGCGCAGAAGCCCGACACGACGCCGGTTCAAGAGGGTAAACAGGAACTTGAAGAATTTCCGTTCTGAACGATCGATGCGCATCCGAACCGTCCTCCGATATGTATGGAAGATGTGTATGTTTGTCACGGCGACCTTGGTTGCGCAAGAGGGTCGCCCCTATGTATCGTCACTGATCGGGCAAGTATCGGCGGACAGCTTGATCCAGCATGTCGCTGTATTGAGTGATGCGGGGGGATGGCAGTCCCGCATGAATTTCACTCCGGGAAACGATAGTGCGCGGAAGTATATTGAACGTCAACTGCAGTCTCGACTCGGAATTAGCGTGGAGCGGGACTCGTTCTTCGTGTTGGCGGTGCAGCCATTCGATGCTCAACCGCTCATGAATGTCTCGGGCGAGCTGAACGGAGGCGTAGGGAGCGACCTCGTTGTTGTTGGTGCACATTATGATAGTCAAGCCGGACGGGAATCGGATTGGCGGAACAACTGGCAATCGATGTCGGCGCCGGGTGCGGATGACAATGCGAGCGGCGTAGCGGGAGTGCTGGAGATCGCGCGCGTGCTCAGTGCGAACTGGGACAGCACAATGATGCGGCGGGGAGTCCTGTTCGCATTCTTTGCCGCCGAAGAGGGGACAACGCCGGGATACGCATC
>JALONE010000192.1 GCA_025455125.1 Bacteroidota bacterium | reverse complement strand
CGCCGACCCGGATGAGCCCCCGCTCGAACGTCCGAAGGATCTTCATCCAGGGAGCATGCAGGATGTTCCCGCGCTCGAAGAGGGGGATGTCGGAATCGTCGGGGTGGTAGATGGGAGGATGGTTATCTTTGCGGAAGATCCGCTCGACCGTTGCGAAGAGCTCAAGAAATTCGTAGGGCTTGGTAACAAAATCGGCAGCGCCGAGCTTCTTGGATTCAATGGCGACGGCGAGACTGGAGTAACCGGTCACAAAGAGGAGGAGGAGTTCGAACCCGTCCATCCCCGGGGATTTGATGTCGGAGATGATCAGGTCGGGCCGATGCTGCAGCGTCCACTCATACCCTTCGGTCTTATCCTCCAGCGCGAACGCTTCGTATCCTTGATCCTCCAATTCCGCCGCGAGAACGACGCGGAGTGCTTCCTCGTCGTCCAGAACCAGTATCTTCTTCTTCTGAGCGGTTCCCATAACAGCCGCAAGATAGAACTGAAGGAGGAAAGAAGAGAATCATTTTGTGAGCCAATGAGACTATGAGCCGGTGAGCCCAGAGCCGTTGAGCCTGGAAGAATAGTCAGAAGTCAGAAGTGAGAAGGCTAGAGGGCTGGCCGATGATGGAACGGCTTGGCCAACCCTTATTGCCTTTTAACTTGAGGGACAGACCCCGGGGCTATCCCCGGGTACAGACTGCTATTGATACCGCAAATACAACTGCGGCCGCTGGTTAGTCGCGTTGTACAACTCTAAGCTCTGGATACTGGGTGCCTGATATGATTCATATCCCGGAGGGCTCGGCGACGGCTCCCAGATCTGGAACCCGTAGTTCGTCCGCGTTCCGCTTGCCCACATCTGTACGATCGCCGTTACATCGAATTCAAAGGGGACTGCGGTTGTCGCGAGTGCCTGGAAATTGAACACATAGTCGGTCCAGTAATTCATTGACATGAATGCGTTCCAAGTGATGGTCGATGGATTCCAGGTCGATGCGATCGCGGCAAGACGGAATCTCCCCGCAAAATCCCCGGGGAGAATGCGCTGATAAAACCGAAGTTTGGCTTCAAGAATGGACTTTCCGGAAATGGCCGACTGCACATCAAATCGCATCACCGATGCGGTCTGAATATAGTTGAACGTCCCAACGATCGTATAGAAGAAGTCGGTGCCAACGGCAAGCTCGCTATTGGAGTACACCGTGTTTGCCACGGCGGTGTTCGTACTGTTGTTCATCAGAAGGTTGTCATACGACGCATAGTATGTTTGTGTGATCACCTGCGATGAGACGACGACGGTGACCACACTGCTGTAGGCCGTATAGCCTGGGGATGCGCCTGTCCCAACGTAGGCACGCGCTCGAAAGTAGTACGTGCCCGCGGTTTTCGTGAGGGGGATCGAGTAAGGGGATGTGTGGGAGCCGAGCGTCGATGTGTGGATCAGTGTGAATCCCGAACTCGATGAGGTCGTCGATTGCTCAAGCTCGTACCGATCTTGGCTCGATCCGAGCGAAGGCCAAGAATACGTGAGTGTCACGCTGAATGAACCCGTCGAAGTCGTCGGGGCAGAGATCGCAGGACCGCTCGGCAGTGGCGGTGCTTGCGTCATCGCTGTGTCGGTGTTCGAATATCCCGAATTCCCTGCCGTATTGTAGGCCCTGACCCGATAGCCGTAGTTTGTTGAAGCAGTCAGGCCCGTGTTCTGATAACTCGTCACATTCGCTCCAACCGTGCCGATCTCGACGAAGCTCGTCGTTCCCCCGGGTGCGCGTTCGATACGGAAGCCTGTCTCGTTGTTTGCGTTATCGGTCCAGCTCAGATTGACTTGCGTCGATGAAGCGGCTGTCGCGTTCAGATTTGTGGGAGCGGAAGGGGCCGTTGCGGCGGCAGCTTGCGTCGTCGCCGTGTCGGTGTTCGAGTATCCCGAATTCCCTGCCGTGTTATACGCCCGGATGCGATAACTGTAACTTGTGGAAGCCGAGAGCGATGTGTTCTGATAGGTCGTCACGTTTGCCCCGACCGTCGTGATCTCGGCGAAACTCGTTGTACCGCCTGGCGCCCGTTCGATGCGGAATCCCGTCTCGTTCGTTGAGGCGTCGGTCCAGCTCAGATTGATCTGCGACGACGAAACCGCTGTTGCGTTGAGACTGGTCGGTGTTGCCGGGACACCCACCGGTTGGTTCGAAGAGGGATTCACGGAATTGTTGTCTTTGCAGCCGGCAGAACAGAGAAGGATGATCAGGAGCGAGCGAACTACAATTGGGAGCGACTTCATGAGAATCCCTCCTGGTGATGTGAGAGCAGTTCATGAAGCGGCGAGCGGGCGGGAGTGCGGATTCCGAAAGATCGTCGCGAAGTAATCTACGTCCGGTGGGGGAGAATGTCAACAACGCGCATTTGGGATTTGAAGACGACACGTAGGGAGAATCCCCCAAGTCTTCAAGATCGTTCCCGGGTTGGAACCCGGGTTGGAACCCGGGTCGGAACCCGGGTCGGGTCCGGGGCCGAATCTGGGGTTCACTTCCCGCACAATTTTTCGAAAAAGGTTGTACCATACAATTCACCTCTTCACCGATGCATCTCCGAACTCTCCATACGACCATTCTCGGGCTGTGGCTGCTCTGCCTCGTTCTGTTGTTCCAAACAGCTCTGTTCGCTCAGCCTTCGGTGACGTCAACGTTCCCGGCTCCCAACGCCATCCGCGTGCCCGGGAATGTCACCATCGCCGTCACCTTTTCCGAAGATATCGATGCGGCAACGCTTACCCGGACCGCCTTGCGCGTCTTCGGGTCCTTGAGCGGTCTCCGCTCATCCGCCATTCACTATGATTCTTCCTCCCGCTCCGCTACCATCAACCCTGCCGCCTTCTCCGCAGGCGAAATGGTCGAGGTGGTTGCAACAACGGGGATCAAGAACCTGAGCGGACAACCGCTATCCGTTCCTCTCACGTGGCGTTTCACGGTCGCTGGGAAACGAGCGAGCGCGAGTTTCAAGGGAACAAGTGTCCCGGTCGGAGGACAGCTTCCGTACGGCATCGTCGCCGGGGACTTCGACCGGGACGGCGATCTTGATCTGGCGTCCACCACCTATAACGCGAGGAAGACCGTCTCTATCCTGCGCAACAACGGATACGGCACGTTCACGCAATCTTCCTTCGTCAACGCCGGAACGCAGCCGTATCATCTTGTGACTGCAGACCTTGATGGCGATGGGGACCTCGACCTCGCCGTCGCGAACCGGGATTCCTCGTGCGTCTCCATAATCAAGAATAGCGGGACCGGCACCTTTGCGCGGAGCTCGCTCGTCACCGTCGGCACGGATCCGGTTGCGCTGACGACGGGGGATTTCGACGCGGACGGCGACATCGACATCGCATCCTGCAACTCGAGCGCCAATTCGGTCTCTATCCTCCTCAACGACGGCTCGGGAACATTTGTCCAGAGCTCCGCGATCACCGAACTGGGACAGCTCTGGTCCATTGCGTCGAACGATCTCGACGGCGACGGCGATATCGACCTGGCCGTCACCGATCTCTACGCGAAGAACGTCACGCTCCTGATGAACAGCGGTGCCGGCGGCTTTGCGGCAGAAACTCGTCTGAGCGCGAGCCAGCATCCCGTTTCGGTTACGACGGGGGATTACGACGGCGACCATGATATCGACATCGCAGTTGCACAGTATTTCGGTGAGGCAACTTCCCTCACGGTCTTCCGGAACGACGGCGGCGGTGTCTTTGCGCCAACTACATTCGACAATGCGGGGAGCAATCCGCGTTCGATCTGGTCGGGGGACTACGATGGCGATGGCGACCTGGACATCTCTCTGGTCAATTACAATTCGGACAACGTCTCCATCCACCTCAACGATGGAAACGGTTCGTTCACCCAAGGCGTGAGTCTCGGAACAGGCATCTGGCCGAACGGCTTCGCCACCGGCGATCTCGACGGGGATGGCGATCTCGACCTCGCTGTGTCGAATGTCAACTCCAGCACCGTCACCGTTGTGAAGAGCATCCCGGCGGCGCCGGCCCGACTCACCATCACAGATTCCTCCAGCCACACCCTCGTGTTGAGGTGGAGACGGAACATCGAAGGGACATTCACCCGCTATCGCATCTACCGCGATACCGTTCCGCATCCCGTCGTGCAGGTCGATTCGAGTTCTCTTTCCCGCTACGACACGGTTTGTGTGATGACAGGACTTCCAAACGGCATCCGTCAGTACGTTCGCATCACAGCAGTGGACAACGGCGGGAATGAGAGCGCTTCCAGCATAGAAGTCTCTGCCGTCCCGCGAGACATCATCCCACCCTCAGCTCCGAAGAGCATCGCCGTTGTCACGCAGGCGCATCCCGCCGCCAGCGATTCCGTTCGTGCGGGGGTCATGGACACCGTGATGACACTCGCCGGTCTCGAGTACCGCACGCGCTACTTCTTCCGCGTGACCGCGGTGGATGAGGATTCAAACGAGAGCGCATTCTCCACTGAAGTGGAAGCGACCACCGGCGACTACATCGCGCCCGCTCCGCCGCGAGAACCGACCGTCATCGATTCGTCTTCGCGCACGATCGTCCTCCGATGGCAGAGGAGCGAGGAAGAGGATTTCAGCCGATATCGCATCTCCTGGGGAACTGAAAAACATCTGACCATGCTTGTCGATTCCGTCATGGGACGGACCGACACGATCTTGACATTCCGCTGGCTTATCGACGGCATCCGGTATCGCTTCCGAATCACCAGCGTCGATACGGCGGGGAACGAGAGCGGCTTTTCCGAAGAGGTCGATGCTGTCCCGGCGGACCGCATTCCCCCCGCGATCCCGAAGAGTCCTTCCATCGTCGATTCGTCCAGTCGGACCATCACGCTCGTCTGGAAGAAGAACACCGATTCCGATCTCTTTCTCTACCGCATCTACCGGGGCGTCCAGCCCGATCCGGTCGTTCAGATCGATTCGGTCTATTGCCGCGGCATCGACACGGTGCGAACGTATCGTGGACTCATGAACGGAAAACGGTACTACTTCCGCGTCACGGCGATCGACAGCGTGGGGAACGAGAGCGGATTCTCCGCGCAAGTCCATGCTGTTCCGTGGGACCGCATTGCCCCCGCAGCGCCGAAGCAGTTGTTCATCGCGGATTCGCTCGGACACAGGGTCATTCTTGGATGGCGGAAGAACGGAGACCTCGATCTCCTCCGGTATCGTATTTATCGTGCGACCGCCCCGAATCCCGCGGTGTGTGTCGATTCAACGAGTGGAAGAGCGACGGACACGATTCGGATCTACACGGGCCTTGCGGTGGGGACCCGGTATTACTTCCGCGTGGCGGCCGTCGACAGTTGCGGCAACGAAAGTCCGCATTCGAACGAAGTGAACGTCACGCCGAACACGACGGTCCAGTTCCTCGACGGAGCGGAGTACGCCCCCGCCTCTGCGCGGATGAACACGTTGAACAATCCGGTCGGGCGATTCCGGCTGAAGGCTGCGCGCCCTGGCGTCACGCTGACCTCGGTCAACATTACCTTCTTCGGGACGTTCGACGGCGTGCGTGCGGTGAAGCTCTGGAGTTCCGCTGATTCGATCTTCGGCGGAGACGCACGAAGGGACTCGGTCGCATTTCTCGGAGGGCCGGTCCTCCTTCGCGGAACGTC
>JALONE010000191.1 GCA_025455125.1 Bacteroidota bacterium | reverse complement strand
ATCCAGAGATCGATGCCGACATGCTGATACGCTTCCGAAGCGACCTCGGAACAGAATAGTTCCTCCTGTGACCCGATGTCCATCGCGAAGTCGTACGGGATATGCCCCTCGCCGGCCATCCGAAGTGCGTACGTTGCAGCAGTATGCGGCAGCATGGGATTGGCTGCGACCTTCGGGTGGTCCGAACGGATTCGCACTACCATCACCCGAAGCTTCGTGTCATTGATGTAGTCGTCCGGGTTCGAGATCGTCACTCCCCGTTCGATATGCGACTCGATCAGGCGAACCTGGTTCGTCCGCTCGTCGATATGCACCAGCGCGATATGCGAGAAGTTCCCCGGGAAATCGCTCCCCCGTGCGATCAATGCCGATGTCGGTGCGCCTCCCCGTGAAACAAGGATGTCCCCGCTGTGCACTTCAACATCGAGGAGCATCCCGCGCGGTGTCTGCGATGGTTCATCCCGCCCGAGCGACAAGGCCGGAACCGCATGGCCCGCAGGGACTTGGAGCATGACTTCTTCCACAGCCATCCGCCCGCCATACAGCAGCCGATAGAGCGTTTCCCGCGATGCGCGCGCGTTCATATCCCAATGGCTCGATTGCTCCTTGACGCCATCGCGGATCGCCGACACCGCATGACGATACTCCGGCAACCGCTCTGGACACACGGCGATCCACGGACCGAGGAGAAAGACAAGTTGCTCGACTTCCTTGAAGATCGCGGCAGATGGAGGATAGTGCCCGGCCCTAAGTAGATTTGTGCGTTCCTGGAGTTGCCCGAAGGCCGACTCGGCCAGGATCGCGATGTTGTCGCACCCGAGTGAGCGCGAACGCAGGAAGCTCGCTCCGAGACTGTCCCATGCTGCATCCTGATCCCAGAAGAACGGACGCACAGTCGACGACGGCAGGGGCTGAGGAACAGCGGGATCGGATTCAGGAATCATCAGGGCGAGAAAGATGACCACAAGCACCGCCGCGGACCGGATGATCTGCTTCCGAGCAATTGATGACGAAGGAGTTGAGTTCATGAGAGCAGTCGGTTCACGGTCGCGTACACGTCGTCGACGGAGATCTCTTGCATGCAGCGGAAATGCCCCTCGGGACAGGTCGCGCTGCCGATGTGGGAGCATGGGCGACAATACAAGCCTTCCCGTTCGAGCACCAGGCTCTGCTCCCCCGGCGGGAAGAACCCGAATTCCCGCACGGTCGGACCGAAGAGCGCGATGAGCTTGCGTTGCTTCGCCGCGGCAATATGCATCAGACCGGTGTCGTTCGTGACGATCGCATCGCAGAACTCCATCGCCGCGCCCGTTTCCAGAAGGCCAAGTTCGGCCGTCAGATCCACCGTGCTCCCCTCCGCTGAGGCGTTGATGGTCTCTGCAATTCCTCCACAGAGTGCGCGGTCTTCCGGACCTCCGAACAACAGGATGCGTGCATGATCTTGCTTTGCCAGCCGAATGCCAAGTTCGGCATAGCGCTCCGCAGGCCACCGCTTGGTCGCATGGCGCGCAGAAGGACAGAATCCGATCACGTGCTCATTTCGGTTCAGTTGAAGCGCGGCCATTCGTCCGGAGACGCGAAACAGGATCTCATCCGGGATGTGCAGTTCCAACCCCTTTGCATCATCCTCCACGCCGTATGCATGAACGGGTTCGATGTACCGCGTTGCGACAGAGACAACGTCGGGATACCGGTTCACCTTGTTCGCAACGAGTGCGCGACGCACGCGCAGACGTTTGTCGATCGTCACTGCTCGCGGAACGCCCATGAGGATTCGCAAGAGACGACTGCGCAGGCTTCCATGAATATCGATGAGGAGGTCATACCGTTCCGCACGAAGCGCACGCGCAAGTCTGATGAGCCCCGCAAGGCCGTCCCGGCGGTCATATCCGAATGTCACGTTCAGGTTCGGATTGAACCGCACCAACTCGGAGTATTCCGTCCGCGTCACGAAGTCGATCTGCGCCGTTGGAAATCGTTGCCGCAGTACTCGCAGCAGCGGACTCGCGAGCACGATATCCCCGATGGAACTAAAGCGGAGAATCAGTGTTTTAGAAAGAGAATTCATGAACAATGGTACGCGGAAAAACGGGCAGGTGCAAACGACGGCATGAACAAGGCACGAACAATCGGCGAATTGAGGGCGACCAAATACATCACTCGCCCCGTCAAGGAGGAGATCCGGGAGAATCTCATCCAGTCCCTCCACGCGGGGAGACCGCTCTTTCCCGGAATCGTCGGCTATGAAAAGACCGTCATTCCGGCGATCATCAATGCCATCCTCGCGAAGCACGATATCCTGCTCCTCGGTCTGCGCGGTCAGGCGAAGTCGCGCATCGTGCGGCTGTTCCCCTCCTTGCTGGACGAGTACCTGCCGGTCATCAAAGGGTGCGAGATCAACGACGATCCGTTTCATCCCGTCTGCAAGCGGTGCACGGAACTCGTCCGGGAGCACGGCGAGGACGTCGAGATCGAATGGCTTCATCGCGACCGGCGGTTCTCCGAGAAACTCGCGACGCCTGATGTAACGATCGCAGACCTCATCGGCGACATCGATCCCATCAAGGCGGCAACGCAGCGTCTTCACTTCGCGCACGAAGGCGCGATCCACTACGGCATCATTCCGCGCAGCAACCGCGGGATCTTCGCCATCAATGAACTTCCGGACCTCCAACCGCGCATCCAGGTCGGGCTGTTCAACATCATGGAAGAGAAGGACATCCAGATAAGAGGATTCAACATCCGGATTCCGCTCGATGTGATGATCGTCTTCACCGCCAACCCTGAGGACTACACGAATCGGGGGAATCTCATCACGCCGCTTAAAGACCGGATCGATTCACAGATCCTGACCCACTACCCCCGATCCATCGAAGATGCGATCGCGATCACGGAGCAGGAAGCCTGGATCCGACGCAATGGTCGAACGGTCCAACTTCCGCGCTACATCCGGGAGATCGTCGAGCAGATCGCCTTCGAAGCTCGCAAGAGCGAGTATGTTGACCAAAAGTCGGGTGTCAGTGCGCGGTTGACCATTTCCGCGCTCGAGAATCTCGTGAGCAACGCGGAACGCAGAGCCATCCTCTTCAGCGAGACGAGCATCGTACCGCGTATCTGCGATCTCGCACATATGCTGCCGGGACTCACGGGGAAGATCGAATTGGTGTTCGAAGGGGAACAGGAGGGCTCGGTCAAGGTTGGAAAAGCGCTCATCGGGAAGGCGGTCCGCGCCGTCTTCCGCGGATACTTCCCGGATCCGAACAAGCGGCGATCACGAACCAACGACGAGCGCCCGAAGGAGGAGGATTCGCTGTACGGCCCCATCGTTCGATGGTTCGAAGCCGGCAACCGGATTGAGATAGCCGATGACATGCCGTTCGAGGTCTATCACCGTGAATTGGCGCGGATCCCGGAGTTGGCCGAACTCACTGCGCGCTACCTCGGAGTGGATTCGACGAACCTCCTCGAACTCGCACCGGCAATGGAATTCGTTTTGGACGCCTTGCACCAACACTCCAAGATCGCCAAGGACGGATATGGGTGGCCAGTACTGCTGACGAATATGGAGCTGGTGGCCTTGTTTACATCTATGAAGATGGCACCTGGTCGGTCCTGCCCGTCGGCACAGCGATTCACGATCTATATCTCGACGCGTCCGGTAGGATATGGCTCCTGGGCTTCGATGGCCTCCTGCTGTTTGCGGATGGCGCGTTATTCGCCCAAAGCGAGGCGTTGCCTTCGGGGAGCGTTGACCACCTCGTGGAAGACTCGGTCGGCAGGGTATGGGTCTCCATACACGATTACGAAGGCGAACACGAAACCGTTGGCGTCTTTGACCAACACTGGCAAACCTTCAGTGTCGATGACGGCCTACCTGCTGGCTACATATCTGCGCTGGTTCCGGATGGTCAGGGCCGGATGTGGATCAGCACGAACCGTTACGACGAGCCAGGGGGTGGGATTGCAGTCTACGACGAAGGTAGATGGCGGGCCTTTACCGAAGAGGACAGCTTGCCCTCTGGCGGCGCGCGGGTCTTTCTCGTGGACAGGCGGGGTTTTGCCTGGGCGAGCGTGGATGACGCCGTGGCGATGTACGATGGCTCTACGTGGCAAACCATGACGCCAGAAGAGCAACCGATCCCGGGTGTGATTGT
>JALONE010000190.1 GCA_025455125.1 Bacteroidota bacterium | reverse complement strand
CCCGTCAGGAGGACGAAGGAATTCAGCGAGGGGCTTGTTGCATACACGCTCTTCACCATCAACGGTGCGCCGCTGAGTGTATCACGGATCTCGAACGACTCCGTTGTCAGTCCATCAAGCGTCAGGGCCTCGGAGAATTGGATACCGACGTGTGCACGGTCCAACGCATCGACCCGGATGAGGCGCGGCGCGGTCGTGTCTTCCCTGCTGAGCTGCAGGATCAGGCCGCTCGCCAATGTGTCCTGCTCATTCAACGTCACATCGCGCGTCGGGACACCGTAGTCGTCCGATTCCTGGTCGTACAAAAGATTCCGGAACTCATCGCGCACGGCGATTATACGATACGATCCGAACGCGAGATGTCGAAACAGGAATTGCCCTTCCGCCCCGGTCTGCGTCGCGTAGGCCGGTCGGGCGATCCGCGGGTCCAGCGTATCGGCATTCGCTCCGTCGAGACCATACGCGAAAACCATCACCCCGCTCAAGGCATCACCCGGACTCCGGGCCAGCACCTGACCGGAGATCGATCCACGGTCGATCCGATCCCCTGTTGAGAAGGCGAGGACGAACGCTTCCGCCATCCGGTTCCGATTCCGACGGTCGACAACGTCGGTGCCCAGATTCATCACATAGGTCGTGTTCGGACGAAGTGAATCTTCGAAGCTGATCGTCACCCTCGTTCCGCTCCAGTCGAACTCCATGCCCCCGAGCGCCGGCGAGATGAAAATGGACTCCTCGACCGACCGCTGGTCGACGTATTCGTCGAATTCCAGCACGATCCGGGCGTCATTCACATGAAGCGCATTGCTGTCGGGTTCGGTGTAGATGATCTCCGGCGGAATGGAATCAATTGGTCCCCCCTGCGGCTCTTGCTGGTTGGCACATTGAAATGAGAGGAGCGCGACCATTAGGCCGGTAACGTATATCGCACTTCGCATGCGGATGACCGTCAATTCATATTCTCCTGCGTTGCCCGGGCTTGCGCGGCACGCCGGGCCTCTCGCCGCGCTTGACGATACTGACGGACCGCGCTCAGATGCTGCGCGTATGATTCCGAGAAGCGGTGGCCGCCGTCCCCCCGTGCAACGAAGTAAAGAAAACGGTGATTCGACGGATACAGCACGGCGAGAATGGACGCGCGGCCGGGGTTGTTTATCGGTCCCGGCGGAAGTCCGTATCGGCGATAGGTATTGTACGGCGAATTGATGTTGAGGTCTCGATAGGTCAAACGCCGGGGTCCATCCGGAAGCGCATACTGGATGGTGGGATCGGCCTCGAGCCGCATGAGCTTCTTCAGTCTGTTCCAATATACTCCGGCGATCACGGGTCGTTCTTCGCCGATCCCGGATTCAGCTTCAACGATGGATGCAAACGTCACGACCTGCCGGAGACTCAATCGGAGTTCCCGCTGTCGTTGAACGAGCGAATCAGCATAGAATTCCCGGAACTGCCGCACCAAGCGATCCAGGATGTCTTCCTCATTCGTCTGCCAGTAGAACGCATACGTGTCCGGCATCAGATAGCCCTCGAACGTCGAGCCGTCGAAGCCCCGGCGGGCGACCTCGGCGGAATCCCTGAAGAGACGGAGCATCACGTCTTCACGAACTCCGATCTCGCGGGCGAACTTCGAGGCGATCCACTCAAGCCTGCGCCCCTCGGGAATCGTCACGCGCGAGATGATCCGCGAGCGCCCTTCATGGAGGTCCTTCAGGATCCGGTGGTTGGAGACCGGCCCCGAAAAGAGATACTTGCCGACCTTGATCTCGCGCGTCAATCCAAGTATTCTCCCAGCCGTCCGCAATGCCGCCGCATTCCGCAGAATGCCGGATCGGTCCATCGAATCGACGACCGCCGAGAACGACGCGCCGCGCGAGACGGTGATGACGGTACCGGCGGGATCGGCAGGATCATTCGGGAGCCAGAAGAGCACATACGCGACGGCGAAGAGAATGCCGCACAGGACAAGCAGGAATTGCAGGAAACGGCGGAGCGGGCGCGTCATGGATCGGGTCAGGGATGGCGTTCGGGAGAAGTGCGCATGGTATCCATGACAACGCGTTCGATCGTGCGGGATTCGTCGACAATGCGTTCGAACAGCCGGCGAACCGCTGCATCCGAAAGCGGTCCCGGATTGTCGCGGGTGACATTCTGCATCACTTGTTTTTCCCGCGCCGGGGAGTAGGCATCAAGACCCAGTCGTTCCTTGATGCGGCCGATCTCGATCGCATGCTGCGCGCGTTCATTCAGAAGCCGGACGAGCTGAACATCGAGCTCATCGATCCGTGCCCGCAATTCATCCATCGATTTGTCCGCGTGTTCCATCCCCGCCTATGCGTTGTGTGAAAGATCCAATGCTGGTTCTGCGGTCAATTCCAAACTGGAAACGATTCCCCGCTTCAACTTTTCGTAGCCAACCATTGCAACCATGGCACCGTTGTCGGTGCAGAATTCCAGGGAGGGAATGAACAGCCGCTTGTGGCGGATCTTCGCCTCCATCGCAAGCCGACGCCGCAATTCGGAATTGGCCGAGACGCCGCCAGCCACAGCGATGTCCCGAATGGCGAGATCCTCCGCTGCTTTCAATAGCTTGGCGACAAGCACATCGACAACCGCCGCCTGGAAGCTCGCACAAAGGTCCGCGATCAGTTGAGGCTCGTTGGCACCGCCGGGATCGAATCCGATCTTCTTCAGATGATAGCGCATCGAGGTCTTGATGCCGCTGAAGCTGAACGAGTATGGATCATCTTCCAGGTAGGGTCGAGGGAAGTTGACCGCCTTGGGGTTCCCTTTCGTTGCCAGTTTGTCGATCAGCGGTCCGCCGGGGTATCCGATCCCGAGGAGTTTCGCGACCTTGTCGAATGCTTCCCCCGCCGCATCATCGCGCGTCCTCCCCAACACTTCATAGGTGAACGGATCGCGGGCGACGACCAACTGCGTGTGTCCGCCGGAAACGGTCAGGGTCAGGAACGGGAATTCGGGTCTCTCCTCCTGCAAGAGATTCGAGGAGATGTGCGCTTCCATGTGGTCGACACCGATGAAGGGTTTGCCGAGGGCAAGCGCAAGCGATTTGCCGAAGGTCAATCCGACAAGGAGGGCGCCGACGAGACCGGGACCGTACACAGCAGCCACCCCGTCGAGGTCTCTCTTGTGAACGCCAGCTTTCGCAAGGGCCTCAGCGACGACCGGTATGATCAACCGTTGGTGAGCCCGTGATGCGAGCTCCGGCACGACTCCCCCATGCTCCGAATGGAATAGCTGGAGCGCGGTGGCGTTCGAAAGGAGCTTCCCATCGCGAAGCACGGCGGCGGAGGTTTCGTCACAGGAGGTTTCGATGCCAAGAATGGTCATTTCAGGTCATGATAACCAAAATTGGGGGGGAGTGCAATGTTGATTATTATAACTGAACGAATATTGCTTCTGATTCATTCATTTCGTACACTTTCCGCGCGATTCTCTCACCCTGCGTTGCTCTGCACAACGCACCCATCACCATCACATACATCAGGAGGTCCCTTGAAGAGACTCATGATCCACGTTGCGGCCTATGTCCTGCTTCTTGCAGTGACGGGCAGTGTCGCGTTCGCCGGTGGCTGGCAGCTTAACGAACACGGCGCTCGTGCGACCGGACTCGGCGGCGCGTTCGTCGCCCGCGCAGCTGATCCGTCAGCGATCTACTTCAATCCCGCTGGCCTGGCATTCCAGAAGGGATTCAACTTGATGGCCGGTGCAACGTTCATTCTCCCCTCCACCAAGATCTCCGCGATCAACGGCACCACTCAGACAGCTGAGATGGAATCCCAGATCTTCTATCCGCCCAACCTGTATGTGACGTATGAGTTCTCGGACGGCCTGGTCGGCGGCCTCGGTGTGTTCACGCCGTTCGGCCTTGGAAGCAAGTACGACAAGAATTGGATCGGCGGCCAGCTTTCGGTCGAGACGGAAGTCCAGACGTTCTACATCAATCCGACCATTGCCTACAAGGTCAGCGACAATTTCGCCGTCGGCGCGGGAGTGTCGTTCATCTACGGCGCAGTCACACTGAACCGCCGCGTACCGAAGTACAACACGCTGACCGCGATGGGCGGAGCCTATCTTCCGAGCGGTCCCGGCCTCGGCGAGATCCTGCTTGAAGGAACCGGAACGGGCTTCGGATTCAATGTGGGATTC
>JALONE010000189.1 GCA_025455125.1 Bacteroidota bacterium | reverse complement strand
TGCAGAGGCGGTGGCATAATTCGGACCCTTCAAGCCATGCTGCATCGAGATGCGTCCCGCGACGATGTCGGGGATCAGCATCGGAATGAAGAACGGACTCAAGTGTCGCGGACCGTTGGCCTCGACGAGGTTCATGAACTGCTTGTGATACGTCCACATCCCGCCGATGCCCGAACCGAAGATCACGCCGATCCGCTCACGGTCTTCCTTCGAGAGGTCCAAGCCCGAGTCTTTCAGCGCAAGGTCCGCCGCGACCATACCGAAATGCGTAAATCGGTCGGTCCGCTGGGCAAGCTTGCGGTCCATGAACTTCAGCGGGTCGAAGTCCTTCACTTCGCACGCAAACTTCGTGTCATATTCCGACGCGTCGAATTGCGTGATCGGCCCTGCTCCACTGTTCCCCTCGACAAGATTCTTCCAGAACTCCTCGAGAGAGATCCCGACCGGCGAGACGACGCCCATACCGGTCACCACCACACGCCGTTGTGTTCCGCTGAATGCCATAGGTGCAAATCCTGTTTGGGAAACGGACCGGGCCGCTACGCCGGAGCGTAACGACCCGTGGATGTGAATATCGCGAGTGAGACGAGCGGCTTAGTAGCCCTTCGCCTTCAGATAGTTGATGACGTCGCCGACCGTGGAGATCTTCTCGGCATCTTCATCCGGAATCTGAATATTGAAAGCCTTTTCGAACTCCATCACGAGCTCGACCGTGTCCAGCGAATCCGCGCCGAGGTCGTTCGTGAACGACGCCGCAGGCGTGATCTGCGCCGCGTCGACGCCAAGCTTCGCAATGATGATTTCTTTCACCTTTTCGGACACATCTGCCATGGGATTACTCCTTATGTGATGAGAATGAGTGACGTTTCGAATCAGTTACATGACGATCCCGCCGTCCACGCACAGGACTTGGCCTGTGATGTAGCTGGCGGCCGATGAGGCCAGGAACACGACGACGCCGGCGATCTCTTCCGGCTTGGCCGTCCGCTTCATCGGGATGATGTTCAACAACGCCTCACGCTGAGCCGGGGTCAGTTTGTCGGTCATGTCCGTGTCGACAAATCCCGGCGCCACGGCATTGACCTGAATATTGCGAGAGGCGAGTTCTTTTGCAAGTGTTTTCGTCAGGCCGATCATGCCGGCCTTTGCGGCAGCATAATTCACCTGACCGGCATTGCCGATCACGCCGGTGATCGAGGAAATATTAATGATGTTTCCGCTCCGCTGCCCCATCATTGGACGGCTGACCGCTTTGCAGAAGTTGAATGCACTCTTGAGATTGGTGTCGATGACCGCATCCCAATCCGCTTCCGACATCCGCATCAGCAGCGTGTCCTTCGTGATGCCCGCGTTGTTCACGAGCACATCGATGCGGCCAAGTTCCTTGACGACGGTCTCGACCGCCGCATTCGCCGCGCCGAAGTCCCCTGCGTCCGATTGCAGGGCCAGAGCCTTGCGCCCCTTCGACTCGATCGCCCGCTTCACCTCTTCCGCCGCAGCGCCGGCGCTCTTGTACGTGAACGCCACATCCGCACCCGCATCGGCGAAGGTAAGCGCGATAGACTTGCCGATCCCGCGCGAACCCCCGGTGACGAGAACGACCTTACCTGAAAGAGAAAGCGTCATGAGAGTTCCTTATGCGGGAAGTTCCGAAACTTTGTCGATGCCCTTGGTCGACGCAGCGGCATGGATCCGTTTCACCAGACCCTGCAGCACTTTTCCCGGACCGAGTTCAACGAACTCCGTTGCTCCATCCGCCGCCATGTTCGCGATCGTCTCTTCCCAGCGCACCGGGCTCGTAAGCTGTTGATACAGCAGCATCCGGATGTCGTCCGCCTTTTGCACCGGCTTCGCGGTCACATTGGCGTACACGGGAATGACCGCATCATGGATCATCGTCGTCTCGAGCGCGGCCTTCAACCCTGCGCGGGCGGACTCCATAAGCGGCGAATGGAACGCGCCGCTGACCGGAAGTTCCTTCACGAGCTTCGCCCCTTTGATTTTCGCGAGATCCATCGCCTTGCGCACGCCGGCGACCGAACCGGAGATGACGATCTGACCCGGTGAGTTGAAGTTCGCAGGTTGAACGACTCCTTCGGCGGATGCATCCGCACAAACCGCCGTCACAGCCACCGGATCGAGTCCGACCACGGCTGCCATCGTGCCGGGTTGCTCAACGCCTGCCTGCTGCATGAGCTCACCACGAAGACGGACAAGCTTCAATCCATCCTCAAACGACAGTGATCCGGCCGCAACGAGTGCCGAGTACTCGCCAAGCGAATGGCCGGCAGCCATTGCGGGCTTCAGTTGATGTTCATGAATGAGATGAGCCACAACGACGCTGTGCAGGAAGATCGCCGGCTGTGTGTTCTTCGTCTGGCGCAGTTCTTCTTCCGGACCTTCAAAACAGATCTTGCTGAGCGGAACGCCAAGGATGGCATCGGCCTTTTCAAACATGGCACGGGCGTCCGGAATCTGATCGAACAGATCCTTCCCCATCCCGACATATTGCGATCCCTGGCCAGGGAAGATGAACGCGATCTTCGTCAACATCACGCCTTCTCCATCGGATTCGGGAGCGACCACTTGATGTACGTTGCGCCCCACGTATACCCTGCACCGAACGCGGCGAGCACGACATTCTGGCCCTTCTTCAGCTTTCCGTTCTCCCACCATTCAGAGAGGCACAGCGGGATCGTGGCTGCGGTCGTATTGCCGAAGCGGCTGATGTTGATCATCACCTGGGAGGGATCGATCCCCATTCGTTGCGCCGTCGCATCGATGATGCGCAGATTTGCCTGGTGCGGAACGAGCCACGCGACATCTTCGCTCTTCAGGTTGTTGCGTTCCATGATCTCCACCGCGACATCCGCCATTCCCACAACGGCCGCTTTGAAGACGCTCTTGCCGTCCTGGTAGATGAAGTGCATTCGCTTGTCGATCGTCTCATGCGTGGGAGGATGCAGACTCCCCCCTGCCTTCATATGGAGATACGGACCGCCGGAGCCGTCCGTGTAGAGTTTCTGGTCGATGAGGCCGAATGCGGGATCATCGCTCGGCTCGAGCAGCACCGCGGCTGCGGCATCGCCGAACAGCACGCATGTGTTTCGATCGGTATAGTCCACGATCGCGCTCATCTTATCCGCGCCGACGACGACCACCTTCGCATGCGTTCCCGCCTCGATGAAGCGTGCGCCCGTCGAAAGCGCGAACAGAAATCCCGAGCATGCGGCGGAGATGTCGAACCCCCACGCCTTCGTCGCGCCGATCTTATCCTGGACAATGCATGCCGTTGCCGGAAAGAACATATCGGGAGTCACGGTTGCGACGATGATCAAATCGATCTCTGTCGCATCGATGCCCCGGCGTTCCAGCAGTTTTTCCACCGCCTTCGCTGCAAGGTCCGAGGTCGCACCCTTTTCCAGGATGCGCCGCTCGCTGATGCCGGTCCGTGTACGGATCCACTCGTCGTTCGTATCGACCATCTTCTCGAGGTCGGCGTTGGAAAGGACCTTTTCCGGTGTATAGTGACCTACTGCCGTGATCGTTGCACGTCGAACGTTCATTGCTTTCCTTCTGAACCGGCCGGGACGGCAGACAATGCGGTTTCGATCTTCTTATTCAGACCGGTCGCAGCCACTTCCGCGGCGCGGAGGACCATGTTCTTGATTCCTTTGACGGATGAACTGCCATGACCGATGATCGACACACCGTTCACGCCGAGGACAGGAACTCCACCCTCCTCATTCGGGTCGAGGTCGCGCAGTGCTCCCTTCAAGGGGAACCGCGCGATCCCGACGAGGATCTTGTGGAAGACGCTCCTGTCTGCGTACTGCAGCATCCGGCTTTTGAGAAAACGAGGCACACTCTCGCCGAACTTCAGCACGATATTCCCCACGAATCCATCGCACACCACGACATCCGCCTTCGCACGGAGGATATCGCGTCCCTCCACATTCCCGATGAAATTCAGGCCGCTCTTTTCGAGCAGCTCGAACGCCTGGAGGACGACTTCCGTCCCTTTCGAACGTTCTTCCCCCACATTCAGCAGCGCGACAGTCGGGCGCTCCTTCTTCCGCATGAGGGAGAAGTAGATGCTCCCCATCACGCCGAACTCATACAGATGCTGGGCGCGGCAATCCACATTCGTCCCCGCATCGAGCATCAGGCACACGCCC
>JALONE010000188.1 GCA_025455125.1 Bacteroidota bacterium | reverse complement strand
CCGAATCCATTCAATCCGACGACAGTGATCAGTTATCACCTGCCTGCCGGACAGGCAGGGTTGCCAGTGGTCAGTGCTGTGGACCTTCGAGTCTTCGATATGCTTGGCCGCGAGGTTGCTGTTCTGGTGGATGGATGGCAGAATCCCGGGACGTACCAAGTGCCGTTCGACGGTTCCCGGCTTTCCAGCGGAACCTATGTTGCACGCCTGACAGCCGGTGGAATGATGTCCACCATTCGAATGATGCTGATCAAGTAATGACCTGCCTCAGAATCAAGGAGCATACATGAAGCACGCTATCGTGTTGGTGATCGTTGGTGTCATGCTTGGCTGTCTGTTCTCATCATGTGGAAAGAACGATCGAGGCGGAGCGACAAAGACCATCGGCGTCACGCTCCTGACGCGCGGGCATCTGTTCTATCGCGATCTTGAGGAAGGACTAAAAGCCGCGGCAGCAGAGCAGAAGTACGAACTCATCATCACGGCGGGAGAGTTCGATCTCGGGAAGCAAATTGGTCAGATCGAGGATTTTGTTGCAAGAAAGGTCGATGCGATCATCGTCTGTCCGGTCGATTCCAAGGGAATCGGAGCCGGGATCAAGAAGGCGAACGAGGCGGGGATTCCCGTCTTTACTGCAGACATCGCTGCACAGGAAGGCGTCATTGTGAGCCATATCGCTTCGGATAACACTGCAGGCGGGAGGCTCGCCGGCGAATTCCTTGCACGGATCCTGAATGGCGCGGGGAAGGTGGCGATCGTCAATCAACCGGCGATCACGTCGGTGCTCGATCGGGTGCAGGGATTCCGGGAAGCCATCGCGAAGCATCCCGGGATCGCAATCGTCGCCGATGTGAACGGACAGGGAGTGCGCGACCGTTCGCTGGAAGCGGCCTCCGATGTTCTCCAGGCGAACCCGGATTTGAAGGGGATTTTCGGCATCAACGACGACTCGGCCCTTGGTGCGCTAGATGCGGTGCGGCAATTCGGTCGCTCCGGTGTTGTCATTGTTGGCTATGATGCGACGCCGCCAGCGGTCGATGCGATCCTGAGAGAGTCCGCCCTCAAGGCAGATGTGATCCAGTATCCGAAGAAGATCGGCGCCGCCACTGTGCAGGCGATCGCCGATCATTTTGCAGGAAAGTCCTTGCCGTCCATTATTCCGGTCGAGGTTGGAATCGTTGACAAACGAGCGCTTGAACAATCAGCCCCATGATTCCCTTGCTGGAAATGCAGGAGATCGTCAAGCAGTATCCAGGAGTCCGCGCCTTAGATGGCGTGACATTCGAATTACGGGCTGGGGAAGTGCACTGCCTCGTTGGGGAAAATGGTGCGGGAAAATCCACGCTCATCAAGATTCTCGCTGGCGCCCTACAGAGCGACGCTGGAACGATCTGCATCAACGGCGCGCAGGTGGATATTCGAACGCCTTCTGTGGCGCAGTCGATCGGTATCGGGGTGATCTATCAGGATCCGCATCTGGTTCCGGAGTTGGATGTCGCCGAGAACATCTTTCTCGGCCATGAACCGCTTGTCGGTGCGTCCCCCTTCGTTGATGCGCGGCGCATGCATGATGAAGCGAGCTCGATTCTCGCTCGTCTGGGGGAACGCATTCCAACCCAAACGCGGTCATCAGACCTCACGGTCGCCCAGCGCCAGATTGTTGAGATCGCTCGCGCGCTATCACGCAAGGTCAAGGTCTTGGTGTTCGACGAGCCGACGGCACCGCTCACGGGACGAGAAACGGAAAACCTCTTTCGTCTCATCGGAGACCTCCGTCATCAGGGCGTTGGCATCGTCTACATATCCCATCGGCTGGAGGAGATCCTCAGAATTGCCGACCGGATCACGGTCCTACGTGATGGAAGGCGAGTTGTGTCGGTGGACGCGGACGGGGTGACCATTCCCCAGCTCGTTCAGTGGATGGTTGGACGCGAACTCAGCGAAGAATATCCCGTGATCGACCGGCAGGTCGCTGAAGAAGTCCTTCGGATCGAAGGATTGGCCAATGCGCGCCTGCGGAACATCGACCTTGCCCTTCATCGGGGAGAGATCCTCGGTGTGGGCGGACTTGTCGGCGCCGGACGGACGGAATTCGTGCGCGCGATCTTTGGGGCCGATGCGATCACAGCGGGCCACATGCTTCTTCGCGGGAAGCCGTACATGCCCCGAGATCCGGCGGATGCAATCGCACAAGGGCTCGGCCTCTTGACGGAAGATCGGAATGGGCTCGGCCTCTTTCTTCAACTCAGCATTCGGGAGAATTTGAGCATCTCCAGCTTGCTGCAGTACATACGCAGGGGAGTGATCGATGCGGACGCAGAGCGGCGTCGTGTCGCGGAGTTCGTCGACGCCCTGCGCGTGCGTCCGCCGAACAGCGAACTTCGCGTGGACACATTGAGCGGTGGGAACCGACAGAAGGTGGTCCTGGCCCGATGGCTCGCTGCGAACTCCGACGTTCTCATCTTCGATGAGCCAACGGTCGGGATCGATGTGGGCGTCAAATACGAGATCTACGTCCTGATGAATGAACTGGCGAAGGAAGGGAAAGCGATCATGGTGGTGTCGTCCGATCTGAACGAACTGATCGGCATCAGCGATCGAATCGCGGTCATGTGCGACGGACGCATCGCGGGAATCCTCCCGCGTTCCGAGGCAACGAACGACGCGGTGATGACGTTGGCGACCGCCTTTGCATCAATCGAGGGGGCGCACGCATGAAAGGTCTATTCGCTCGATTCGGTGTTGGCGTCGCTCTCGCGCTCGAACTGTTGTTCTTCGGAATCCTCTCCCCGCATTTCTTCACCCCGGACAACTTGTTGAATGTATCCCTGCAAATCTCGATCACGGCGATCATCGCTGCCGGAATGACGCTCGTTATTCTTACGGGAGGGATTGACCTTTCCGTCGGATCGCTTGTCGCGATCTCCGGAGTCTTGTCGACCAGTGTTCTCCGCATGGATGCGCCGTACACGCTCGCGTTGCCCATTGCCGTCCTTGCAGGTGCGGCGATCGGCATGGGGAGCGGTTTTGCCGCGGGAGTGTTCGTCACTCGCTTCCGCATCACGCCGTTCATCGTCACGCTGGCATTGATGACCATTTGGCGCGGAACGGCCTTCGTGTACACGGAAGGACGTCCGGTCTGGGAGCTTCCAGAATCGTTTGCATTTCTTGGTGCGGGGCGTGTGGTGGGAATTCCGTTTCCGACGATCGTTATGGTCATCGTCTTCTTCGTGGTACACGTCGTCCTCACGCGAACGCGATTTGGACGATACGTCTATGCGGTCGGGGGCAACGTCGAAGCCGCGCGACTGGCTGGGATACGCACATCGCGCGTGCTCACAGTCGTCTATGTGATCAGCGGCGGGCTTGCTGCCGTCAGCGGTATCCTGCTTGCGTCTCGCATGAACTCCGGACAACCGAACGCAGGATTGATGTATGAATTGGATGTGATCGCAGCGGTCGTTGTGGGAGGAACGAGTCTCAACGGTGGACGCGGGACGGTCGTGGGAACGTTGATCGGGTCGATGTTGATCGGCGTCTTGAGAAACGGGTTGAATCTTCTTGATGTGGAATCGTACGTCCAGCAGGTCGTGGTCGGAGCGGTGATTCTGACGGCGGTATTGCTGGATCGCATGCGTTCGTCGTAGAGAATTGGGAGAATTCTCTGCGAGCGTGACAGATGGCGATGATAGAGGGAGGGGAACTGGAGGGGCCGGTTCCGATTCAACTCATCTCAGGGGGACATCATGGCGCATGCGCATGTGCAGGTGTGGATACATTATGTTTGGTCAGTAAAAGATCGAGAGGCTGTTCTGATTCCCACCGTCCGTGGGCCGATGCTGCAGCACATTCGGCAGTATGCGGCAGAGGAGCGAATGGTGATCGACACAATCAACGCAGTCGAAGATCACGTGCACTGCTTGATGGCGTTGGAAGCGCGGTCGGTGATCTGTGATGTCGTCGGTCGGATCAAGGGAGAGTCGTCGCACTGGATCAATGCCGAGCGGTTGACGAAGAGGCCGTTCTCCTGGCAGGATGGATACAGCGCGCAATCGGTGAGTCCGCAGAACCTGGACCGGGTGCGGCAGTACATTCGGAGTCAGGAGAGGCATCATCGGGAGCGAGACTTGAAAGTGGAGTTGGAGGTATTCGTCGCAGAGGATTGGGGAGATGGTTCGGGA
>JALONE010000187.1 GCA_025455125.1 Bacteroidota bacterium | reverse complement strand
GAGCACGGACATCATCACCGGAAGTGTCAAGGCGTATTTGGAGGCACTCAATCGTGCCCTGGCTTCGCGGCGCCGAAAAGCGGAGTCGCACCTGGTAGATGCGGAGAATACACCAGTTTTGCCGTGAGAACATCCAGAAGGACGGTCATCGTTCGACAAGCTCACGATGACGGCCGCGAGAACATGGAAAGCAATTCACAGGC
This sequence comes from Bacteroidota bacterium, assembly GCA_025455125.1. Classification (GTDB taxonomy): domain Bacteria; phylum Bacteroidota; class Ignavibacteria; order UBA10030; family UBA10030; genus JAKAJH01. Next base: position 5,195 of record JALONE010000187.1, on the reverse strand, counting down.
GTCATATTCACCAATTCACAGCAGAGACATTTTCCACATGGCAATCCCGAGAACGCTTTTCGAAAAGGTGTGGGAACAACATATCGTCGCGCAGGAGCCGGATTCGCCGGCCGTGCTGTATATCGACCTGCATCTCATTCACGAGGTAACCTCGCCTCAGGCATTTGATGGATTGAGACGCAGAAACCTGAGCGTGCGGCGTCCGGAACGAACCGTTGCGACGATGGACCACAGCATCCCGACGACCGATCCCTCCGTGCCTCTCACGGATGCTCAGGCAGCGGCGCAAATGAAACAGCTCGAGACCAACGCGGCAGAATTCGGTATCCGTCTCTACGGGATGCAGCACGCACAGCGAGGCATTGTACATGTCATCGGACCGGAACTCGGATTGACGCAGCCCGGCATGACCATTGTCTGCGGGGACAGTCACACTGTCGGCGTAACCGCAAAGGATATCATCCTTGCGTTGCTTGCGAAGATCGGCGTCGGCGGTGGGACGGGACACGTGATCGAATACACGGGCTCAGCCATCCGGGCACTCTCGATGGAATCACGCATGACCATCTGCAACATGTCCATCGAAGGCGGAGCGCGGGCGGGCATGATCGCGCCCGATGAGAAGACGTACGCCTATCTCGTGGACCGCGAATGTGCGCCGAAGGGGAAGGAATGGGATCGTGCGATCGCGTCGTGGAGCGCATTGCCCACGGATCCCGGAGCATCGTACGATAGCACGGTCATCCTCAATGCATCGGATGTTGTTCCCATGATCACGTACGGCACCAATCCGGGAATGGGGATGAAGATCACCGACCGCGTCCCCGATCCCGACCGTGTCGCCGATGCGTCCGAACGTGCAACGCTCGAGAAAGCACTTCGCTACATGGGACTCCAGCCCGGCGAAGCGCTGCTGAACAAGCCGGTCGATGTGGTCTTCATCGGAAGCTGCACGAACTCGCGCATTTCCGACCTTCGTGAAGCAGTGTTCAAGAAGGCTGGAGCGGAATGGCGCGAGTCGGGCTGTTCCATGTGCATCGCAATGAACGGCGATGAGATCAGCGCTGGGCAATATGCGGTCTCGACGAGCAATCGGAATTTCGAAGGGCGCCAGGGAAAGGGAGGACGCACATTCCTCGCATCTCCGCTCACCGCTGCCGCCACTGCGGTCACCGGATCGATCACCGATGTCCGAACGTTGCTTCATCCATAAGGATACTCTATGGCGCAGATCAAAACAATCACCTCGCGCGTCGTGCCACTGCTGGTCGACAACATCGACACGGACCAGATCATTCCGGCTCGTTTCTTGAAGGCGACCGACAAACAGGGTTTCGGCGAAAAGCTTTTCGCCGACTGGCGATATGAATCGGATGGTTCGCAGAAGAGCGATTTCCCGCTGAATGATGTCAAGTATCGTGGAGCGCGAATCCTGCTCGCAGGGGACAATTTCGGATGCGGGTCCTCACGGGAACACGCACCGTGGGCGCTCACAGCATTTGGCTTTCAAGCGGTGATCAGTACCTCGTTCGCAGACATCTTCCGAAGCAATGCGATGAAGAATGGACTGCTGCCGGTGACCCTTGCTCCGAACGACCACCGGCAACTTGTGAAGGAGAGCACGAGCGCGGACGCCGTCACCGTGACGATCGACCTCGAACGACAGCGTGTGCAATTCGCCTCGGGGGCCGTCGCAGAATTCCCGATCGACCCATTCTCGAAATTCTGTCTTCTGAATGGCGTCGATGAACTCGAATACTTGCGCAATGTCGAGGCCGCAATCGGTGCATACGAAGCAGCGCATATCAGGCAACATTCAACGACAGAGATATGAATATGGAAGCAACGATCGCAGTGCTCCCGGGAGACGGGATCGGACCGGAGGTCACGGACGCCGCCATCCGCGTGCTCGACGCCGTGACGCAGATGTACGGACATCGCGTCACGTATACGAGGCATCTGATCGGAGGTTGTTCGATCGAGGCGCATACGACGGCGCTGACGGATGAAGCGCTTGAGGCCTGCGCGCGGGCAGACGCCGTCCTGCTTGGCGCCGTTGGCGGACCGAAATGGGACGACCCGAATGCCCCGGTCCGACCGGAGCAAGGACTGCTGGCACTCCGGAAGGGATTGGGTGTGTTCGGGAACCTCCGGCCCGTCAAGCCCTATCCCGCGCTTATGAATGCATCGCCGCTGAGACCTGAGCTTCTGCGCGGCGTCGATCTGATCGTGGTGCGCGAATTGACGGGAGGGCTCTATTTTGGTCAGCCAAAGGGCCGCTTCGTGGAAGGGGGGAAGACGCGCGCGGTTGACACGCTTGAATACCATGAAGATGAGATCGAGCGGATCATGACGCTTGCGTTTCGTCTCGCCGAAGGACGACGGAAGAAGGTGACCTCGGTCGACAAAGCGAATGTGCTCGAAAGCTCTCGCCTTTGGCGATCTATCGCGACGGAGACCGCGAAGAAGCATCCGGAGGTCACGCTGCACCATATGCTCGTCGATACGGCGTCCATGCGTCTCATCACCTCGCCCGCAGATTTCGACGTCGTCGTGACCGAGAACATGTTCGGCGACATCCTGACCGATGAAGCGTCAGTGCTTGCCGGCTCGATGGGCATGCTTCCCTCGGCATCGCTCGGCGCGGGAACGGTCGGGCTGTATGAGCCGATCCATGGTTCCGCGCCCGACATCGCCGGCAAGGGGATCGCCAATCCCATTGGGACGATCTTGAGCGTGGCGATGATGCTTCGCTATTCATTCCAGCTTGAGCGGGAGGCGCGTGCGATCGAAACGGCCGTGCACCGTACGATCCTTGATGGATGCCGGACGAAGGATCTGGGCGGCCGAATGGGGACACAGGAGATGACGACAGAGATCATATCACGGTTGATCATGGTGAGAGGAATACAGTATGGCGATGAAGTCGCAGTTCGTATGGATGAATGGCGCGCTGGTGCCCTTTGAGCAGGCCACGGTCCACTTTCTCACGCCGGCGCTGCATTACGGCCTCGGGGTGTTCGAAGGGATTCGCAGCTATGCGACGGATCACGGCCCGGCGGTCTTTCGACTGAAGGAGCACGCGAAACGGCTTGTGGAATCCGCGCACATTGTCGGATTCCGTTCACTCCCGTACTCCGCGGAACACCTTGCTGATGCGGTGAAAGAAGTGGTTCGTGCAAATGAGTTCACGGAGTGCTATATTCGTCCGCTCATTTTTCTGGCTGACGGCGGGTGGAACCTGAATGTCGACGGCGGCAAGCCGGCGGTGGGAATCGCCGCGTGGGAGTGGACGAACTACCTCGGCAAGGAAGCGCTGGAACACGGTGTTCGGGCGAATATCGCGTCCTTCACGCGCCATCATCCGAACGTGATGATGACGAAGGCAAAGATCTCGGGGAACTACGTCAACAGCTTTCTGGCAAAAACGGAATCGGTCCGGCTGGGATTCGAGGAAGCGATCTTGCTCGATCCCGAGGGCTACGTCGCAGAGTGCACAGGGGAGAACCTGTTCATCGTCAAGAACGGCGTCATCTACACGCCGGACCTCGCCCCCATCCTTGAGGGGATCACGCGATCTTCGCTCGTCGCCATTGCGCGCGACTGCGGATTCGAAGTCCAGGAAAGGCCCATCTCGCGCGATCAGCTGTACACCGCCGATGAAGTATTCGTCTGTGGAACCGCCGCGGAATGCATCGGGCTTCGTGAGATCGATTTTCGAACGATCGGGAACGGTTCAACCGGAACGATCACGCGAAAGCTTCAGAAGGAATTCCACGCGGCCATCCATGGACGACACAAGTTCTCGAACGAATGGCTCGATTATGTCGTGGAACCATCTGCGTACCGGCGCACGGGCTCTGCATGATAGAAGCAACGAATTTGATAAACCCTTGACTATCAGGAGATGACAGAATTATGGCGAAGATCACATTTGGCGGTGTTGCAGAAGAGGTCGTCACGCGCGAAGAGTTTCCTCTCTCGAAAGCGAAAAGAGTCCTCAAGGATGAGGTGGTTGCGATCATTGGGTACGGACCGCAAGGCTACGGACAGTCACTCAACCTGCGCGACAACGGCATCAACGTTATTGTAGGACAGCGGAAAGGGGGAAGTGGATGGAGTGACGCCATCCGGGATGGTTGGGTAGAGGGGAAGAACCTCTTTCCGAGCATCGAAGAAGCCATCAGGAAGGCAACCGTCGTGCAGTACCTGCTTTCAGATGCAGGACAGAAAGAAATGTGGCCGACGGTGAAGGCATCTCTGCGCAAAGGCCAGGCCCTCTACTTCTCCCACGGCTTCGCGGTGGTCTTCAAGGACCAAACCGGCGTCGTGCCTCCGGCGGATGTCGATGTTGTCCTCGTGGCGCCGAAAGGGTCGGGTCGGACCGTCCGTACCAACTACCTTGCGGGAAGCGGAATCAACGCAAGTTATGCCGTCTATCAGGATACGACCGGCCGGGCCAAGGAACGGACGTTGGCGTTGGGCATCGCCATCGGGTCAGGCTATCTCTTCGAAACGACTTTTGAACGCGAAGTGTTGAGCGATTTGACCGGAGAACGAGGCGTGCTCATGGGAGCGATCGCCGGTCTCATGAAGGCACAATACGATGTCCTGCGATCGATGGGACATTCCCCGAGTGAGGCGTTCAACGAAACAGTGGAAGAGGCGACGCAAAGCTTGTATCCCCTCATCGGGAAGCACGGCATGGACTGGATGTTCGGCGCGTGCAGCACGACCGCGCAACGCGGGGCACTCGATTGGGCCAAGCGCTTTGAAACGGCGACCCGGCCCCTCTTCGAACTCCTCTATCGGGATGTTCAGCAGGGTGTGGAGACACGACGCGTGCTTGACACGTGCAGTGCCGCTGACTATCGTCAGAAGCTCCAGGCGGAGCTGGACGAATGGAAGAACTCCGAAATGTGGCAGACAGGAACTGTGGTCCGTTCCCTTCGCCCGGAGAATGAACCGAAGCGCTTGTAGTAATCCAGATTGCTCATTTGCGCACGCTGCTCCCTTTGCGCGCTTCGCGTGATACTCTTCTAAACTTTGGCAGGAAAGTTTGGTATGATCATCGTCATGAAAGACGGGGCGACGAAGCCCCAGATCGAACACGTTCTGGACAAGGTTCGCCAACTCGGCTATCAGACCCACCCCATCTACGGCGAACGTCGGACGGTCGTTGCGTGTGTCGGTGA
>JALONE010000186.1 GCA_025455125.1 Bacteroidota bacterium | reverse complement strand
CCGTCGCCGGTATTCGATCCGCACACGACTCCCTCAGCCGTCGGCGTGTTCTCAGAAGCATTCCGTTCGCTGCCGGGAGTCATTCGCACGAGTGCTCCGACACATTCATTCGCCCTCTGGGGAAATGCAGCCGATGCGATAGGAGCCGCCAACGCACCATCGAGTCCCCTCGGCGCCGGGAGTCCTCTCGACTGGCTTGTCCGACAGCGATCCGCTTACGTTCTGATGCTGGGAACTCATTTCGACTCGCTCTCGCTTGTGCACTATGCGGAGAACGCAGTCCCGCTTTCCACGATCGACCGTTTTCCCTGGGACGATCTCGGCGTAGAGGCGGTCGGCGTCTCGATAACGGGAGAGCAGCAGTTGGTGGAGATACCGGGGTGCAGCAGATCGTTCGGACGGTTGGAGCAAACGCTGCTGGAGGGGAATGACATCGAGCAGTTTGCAGCAGGAGGGATAGCAGGGTATGTGATGCCGGCAGGTCAGTTGAGAGAGCGATTAGTTGGCCTACTCAGAAGGGACCCCAACGTACAACTTTGTCCTGCAGGAAGCTGTTTCCCCTGCGATGCACGGCGTGAGGGTGGTCCAAACTGAGGCCCCTTGGTTGCAGGATTGATCCCGGATAAAACCCCGGATAAGTCCCCGGATAGATTCCCGGAAAAGATCCGGGATGAATCCCCGGATGCTGCCCGACCTACTTCAGCCCCCCCACAAATCGCTTCACGATGTCTATCGGCCGCGTGATCGCTGTCCCTACTACGACCGCATAGGCGCCAACCTTCAGCGCCAAAGATGCCTGCTCCGGTGTCCAGATTCGTCCCTCAGCGATGACACGCCCAGGGAGGACCGCCGCAAGACGCTCGATCAACTCAAAGTCCGGAACGTCCGAGCGAACTTTGCTTGTGTATGACGTGTACCCGGAGAGCGTCGTTCCGACGAATTCTGCCCCCGCTTCCGCCGCAGCAACCCCCTCCTCATAGGTCGCTATGTCTGCCATCATCGGGATGTTGATCTGTTTCCGCACTTCGGCGAGGAATTCCACGCCGGTCATCCCGTTCGGACGGATGCGCTTGGTAACGTCGAGCGCCACGACGTCCGCCCCCGCATGCATGATGTGCTCCACGTCCTTCACGTCACCCGTGATGAGCACCTCTCCGCTCTCATACGCCGACTTCGTGATGCCAATGATCGGCAGCGTCGTGATGCGCTTGACTGCGCGGATGTTCTCGATATCCCGAATACGAAGCGCGACGGCTCCCCCTGCTTCGGCGGCCTGTGCAAAGGCTGCGATGAACGAAGGCGCGTTGAACGGACTTCCTTCTTCCGCCTGGCAGGAAACAATGAGTCCGCGCGGGATCAGAGTGTGGGCTCTGTTCATCGATCAACGCTTCGCTTTGGGAACGATGCGAATCGTTTTGATCTCGAATGGCTTGAACTTCAACGGAAGCTTCGCCTTGTTCGCCTTCAGTTCCTTGGTCGGCTGCTCGAGGAGATCGCATTCGGCGGCGCTCTTCACTTCGAAGCCGAAGTGAACCGTCGTGTCGGCCGCATCACCATGGGCTTCGTGAAATCGAACGATGATCCCTTGACCGTCGTCGGCTTGCTTGATGGTGTCGACGTGGATGCTAGCCTTCGTCATGTGCAGGAAGGACTTTGGAACGCTGAAGGATGCACCGGGAAAGACCAGGACCGGATGATTGAGTTCCTGCGCTCGCTGCGTGACGCTCCCTGATCGCCAGTCGCCGGAATGCGGCTGCAGCGCATACACAAACTGGTGCTCTCCCGCGTCTGTGATCTCGTTCTCATACAAATGCCAGGGTTCGATCGGATGCGGATAGTGCGGGGAACGCAGCAATGTCAGCCGGAGCACGCTCTCCTTGACGTCGTATGCGTACTTGGAATCATTCAGAAGTGCAATGCCGTACTTCGATTCCGAGAGATCGGCCCAGCGCTGCGCCGGCACCTCAAACTTCGCTTTGTCCCAGGAATCCGAGGATTTAGTCGGACGTTTCAACGCACCGAACTGGATCTCAAAGGTCGCCTGCGAAGACTTCGCGGTGAAGGGGAATGCGACCTTGAGCAGGGTCTGCTTCTCCTGCCACTTCACGTGTGTGACGAAGTCGATGCGGGACCGCTTGTGGTAGAAGAGCACGTCCTGATGGATCGACGAATTGTTCTCCGTCCGGAATTCCAGCCGAAGCGTCATGCGCAGCGGGCCTCGCTCGACCACGCGCGCCTGCTTGAACGCGAACAGCTCGAGGCGATGCTTTTCAAAGTCGGCGTCGATATCCCACGCATCCCATTGCTTGGGTACGTCACGGAAGGTCTGGAATAGATTCCCGCGCTTCCCCTTCTGAATGAGCTCACGACGGGTCGTCTTGTCGTAGATCGAACTGAACGCTCCCTTTCCGTCGAGACGCATGCGGGCAAGCGGAGTCTCAAACGAAGCGGACGATGCCTTCCACGCATCGCTCTCCTGCGGACGCTCGGTCGAAGGGTTCACGACTAGCTGTACCGTACCGAATGCGGGTATGTTTGGGACGTAGCAAAGGACGTAAAGCCCATTTCCTGCTTTCGTGATGATCTGATGCTCGATCACAGTCCCGCGCGCATCCGTCACTCGGACATTCTTTGTTTTGAGCGGGATTTCAAGCTCCACGTATTCCGCGCGAGGGAATTGCAGGGGATTGAAGAGGGTGAATCGAACGGCCTTCGAATCCTTCTTGGCCGCTGCCGGAAGCCCGGTCAACGCCTTTGCGACGAGTTTCTCGCCGCGGACGCGCACGTCTTCGAATCCCACGCGAACGTCCGCATACGCATCCTTGATGGCGGTGCCGGGAACGATGTCGTGGAATTGATACAGGAGGAGCTTCTTCCAGAGGGCTTCGAGTTCCGTTTGCGGATACTTGCGCGCACTTCCTGTTCCCCACAAGGTTGCGAGCGTGGAGGTCAACTCGGCGGCATACAACAATGCTTCGGTCTGCCGATTCGCCTTCTTGATCCAACCGTGTGTGGTCAGTGTGCCGCGATGTTTCTCGAGATACAGCTCATTCTTCCAGACCGGAAGTTCAGCGACGGTTTGCTCTTCGACAGCGCGGAAGAATTCCCCGACGCTCGAGAATTTCATGGGGGGCAGGCCGGTGACATCTTGGAGCGCCATGATGTGCTCGATCTGCTCCTTGGTGACTCCGCCCCCTCCGTCCCCAAACCCGATGGTCTGGAGCACGGCCGGCATGTCGTTGTCGGTGTGGAGTGCATCGGCCGTCTTCAGGAGATCCTTGGGATGCGAGAGGCCTTCGAGTCCGACAGGAGGGATGTGCGACAGGATACGGGTCCCGTCGATTCCTTCCCACCAGAACGTCGAATAGGGGAATGTGTTTGTGTCGTTCCACGTGAGTTTCGTCGTGGAGAAGTACTTGATGCCGGCTTTCTTCAGGATCTGCGGGAGCGCCCAGCTGTAGCCGAACGTGTCGGGAAGCCAAAGGACCGTGGAGTCGGTGTTGAATTCGCTCTTAAAGAATCGCTGACCGTACACGATCTGCCGGACGAGGGATTCGCCATTGGGGATGTTGCAGTCGGGCTCGACCCACGTCGAACCCATGACCTCCCAGCGTCCCTCCGCCACGCGCTGTTTGATCTGCTTGTAGAGATCGGGATAGTGGTCGCGTGTGAACTGATACAGGATGGCCTGGCTTTGGGAAAAGGCGAAGTCGGGATACTCCTCGATGAGGCGAAGGGCGGTGGAAAATGTCCGTCCGCATTTCCGCATGGTCTCCTTCAGTGTCCACAGCCAAACAACATCGAGGTGAGAATGCCCGATCAGGTGGATCATTCCCGGGAGTGTGGTGCGATATTCGGTCGTGATGATCTTGCGGAGTTCTTCGTACGCCCGACGGATCTGTTCCGGGTATGCCTCCGAACCCGGCGCGAAGTATTTCAGGAAGATCAGCGTGCGGCGGATGATCTCTCGGATGTCCTTCGCTTCCTGCGACGTGTGGTCGAGGAGCTTCTCGAGTTCGCGAAGGGCGGAGAGTGCGTGGTATAACTTGCGCGCCGTGGCATCGACGACGACAAGCTCGGCGAACCCGAATGAGTGGAGGTCCTTGGTCCGGCCGCTGTATGCCTCCACCGCGACGAAGAACGACTCCATTGCGCGGGCGCGGACGGTGAGGAAGATCTCCTGATGATGCTTGTCAACGCCGTGGTATGGCTTCCCGTTGACGAACACAAGGC
>JALONE010000185.1 GCA_025455125.1 Bacteroidota bacterium | reverse complement strand
TATGCGCAGAGACAACTTGAGCGGGCTGGCATGCGGCGAGAGCGCATCCATCGATTCGCCGCGAAGGACGTTGCCCGGCCCATCGACGCGTTCGCCCGCGTAGTGCGAAACGAAGAACTCGTCGTGGGGCTTGGGAATATCGCAGGAGATGGATTCGCTCTGCTCGATGCGTTTGAGGAGGGGACTCGCCGTGGTCATTGAAGCGTTTGTCATCGGATTGATCGTGGGTTTCCTATTCTATGAACTCACCGGCATCTCCCCGGGGGGCGTCGTACCGCCGGCCTACTTCGCCCTCTTCGTTGCTCAACCGGGGAAGATCTTTGTCACCCTCCTCCTCGCCATCGCCGTCTGGGGAGCGCTGATCACCGCCACGAAGTATCTCGTCGTCTATGGAAGACGCCGAATGTTGCTTGCCATCCTCCTCGGCTGTGCCCTCAAGATCATTCTCGAATTCTGGATCCGTCCGGATATGCCCGTCGGTCTCAACCTCGAATCGATCGGGTACGTGATCCCCGGCCTGATCGCGAACGAGATGGCACGGCAGCGTCCGCTCCCGACGCTTGCCGGTCTGGGGATCGTCACTGTCGTGGTGGCACTCATTCTCCTGTTGATCCATGGCCGTCCGTTCTGATGCCACGCCCGCGCGACATCTCCTTGGCGATCATCTGCATCGTCGGCGTGGTGTGCCTGACGCTGGTGATGCGATTCGGCGTTGAAGTCGTCGAGCGGCCGGATGCCGCAGTGATGCGGGAAGCCCGCGATCGTGCTACGCAATGGTTCGAGATCATTGTTGCGAGAAAGGACTCGCTCGGGCTCATCGACGCACGGATGCGAAATCCGCGATGGCTTGGCTTGCTCGGGGATGAATACTCCGATTTCACCACGACGCTGGGTTCGGTCGAAGCCAAGGAGACCACGCTCAATCCGGATTTCGCGGCGATGGTCGTGCGGATCCTCGATGACGAGGGATATGATTCCGCGCACACGGTCGCGATCACACACTCTGGATCATTTCCCGCGATCGGCATCTCGGTACTCGCGGCATTGCAGACGCTCGGCATTCGCACCGTCATGGTCACCTCGCTCGGTGCTTCTTCGTACGGAGCGAATCAACCCAGCGCGACCTGGCTGGACTATGAGCGATGGCTCGCGGACGAGGGAGGATCGTGGATTCGTTCGGCGATCGTTACTTATGGAGCCGAAGGGGACACGGGAGGGGGAATCGCGGAGGAAGGATTACGGGCGTTGGATGCAGCAGCGCAACGCACGGGAACAAGGATATTCGTTCCGAGGACTCTTCGAGAGGGAATTGATGCGAGAGTGAGGTTGTTCGGCGAATCGGGTGCGGATCTGTTGATCAACATCGGCGGGAGCCAGGCGGCGTTAGGGGGATGCGTACACGCGACGACGCTTCCCAACGGATTTCATCGGCGGCTCGACGTGTGTGAGGATGACGATCGGGGCGTCATCGCGGAGATGGCGGCACGCGGAGTGCCGGTGCTGCACTTCCTGAACATCAAGGATTTGGCACTGCGACACGGACTGCCGCTGACGATGTCCGATGACGCGCATTGGCAAGGAACGGTGCTGACCGATCGCGTCGTTTCGCGTGTCTCGGTGATAGCTGCTCTCGTCCTGATCTGTCTTCTTCTTTTTGCGGCAGCACAGTGCCAGACGGGCAGGTTCGCTGGGGGGGCTTAAGCCCCTTAAGGGTGCCCTCCAACCGCCCTTCTCGCAAATCTCTCCACTCGCTCCAGGTACTCTTCTCCGCCGACCCAGAATGTGTCGTTGTGGTCCGCTTCGGCGATCGCATACATCTCCTTGTCGCCCTGCGCCGCCTCGAACAACTCCTTCCCCATCTCGAATGGAATCAACCCATCCCGCTCTCCATGGATCACCAGCACCGGACCTCGGTAGCGCGCGATCTTGTCGATCGAATTGAACTGCGCTTGCAAGAATGATCCGATCGGAAGCCACGGATACAGGCGTGATGCCATCGCCGGCGCTGAAGTGAATGTCGATTCGAGGATCAATCCCGCCGCAGGACGATCGAGCGCCACATCCAGCGCCACCGCCCCGCCAAGGCTCGTTCCCCACAACACGACGTTCGTCGAATCATTCCCGTTCGTCGCTTGCACATGGTCGAACGCAGCGCGTCCGTCAAGATACACGCCTGCCTCGTCCGGATCTCCCTCGCTTCTCCCGTATCCCCGATAGTCGAACATGAAGACGTTGAATCCTCTCCGCCGCAACGCGCGGATGATCTCGAGTCGATTCGTCAGATTCCCTGCGTTGCCGTGCGCCATCACCAATGTGGCGATCGGCTGTTCGGCCGGAGCATACCATGCATGGAGGCGGATGCCGTCTGATGCGGTGAACCATTCGTCCCGAAGCCCGGGAATGCGATGTGCTTCGTTGTATCGGCCGGTCGGGTATCGGTCGGGGAAGAAAATGAAGCGGGATTCGAAGAGCATGATGAGCAAACTCCAAAGGAGGAGAGCGACGAAGATGGCTACTGCCACTCGCCGAAGGAATTGGAGCGCAGACCTCATCGTCGAGGAGGCGCTCACGACGCGACGACCTTCATCACACACCGTTCGCAATCGAACTCCAATCGATACCGGTGCGTTCCGTCCGAAAGAAATAGATCGCCCGCCGTCGCTTTGTTTCCGCGGCACAGGTCGAACTGGAACTTCAGACAATGACGCGTGGTCATCAACGCGACGCCGGCATCTGATCCGCGTTTCTCGAACCCCTGTTGAATGCGTTCGACCCCATGTCGACGGTAGAACTGCTCCGCCATGGCATTGACGACATTCGCAGAATAGTCGAGCTCCTTGGCCGGGTAGGGAACATCGTTCGGGGCAATGGCAGATGTCTCGCGCACGTACCGTCGCAGGCGCTCGGCTTCGAGTGCCTCAAGGGAGTCCCGCCGCATCTTGTTGAGGATCCCGATGGGGAGAAAATAGGGTTCGTCGAGCGCGATGTCCAATCCGTCGAGACGAAACATGCTCCCGCCAACCTTGGCGAGTTGCGTACGCATGGTCGCAAGCGCGGAGTCCGGCTTCTGAGCGACCGTGTGTTCACATTCGACGACCGCTTGAGCGGCGACGCCGTCTTCGTCGATGGCAGAGAGCGTGAATCCGAATTCCGTCGATCGAAGAACCAGGCGTACTCCGACGGTCCGCCGGGAGGTCTCTCCTTCCAGGGCCTGAAGGAACCGATGGTCGAAGTTGCGATACAGCTTCAGGCCCGCACGAATTCCCTCCATCGAATTCGGAAAGACCTTGTCCCCCTCGACCGTGTTGACGTTTGTCCCCCGCAGCTCGTCATTCTCATCGAAGAAACAAATGCCGTCGCCATTATGAAGTGGCGCCGTTCCCCGCAGCCGAATGTAGTTACGCCCAACCTGTTCGACTGTTCCGACATCTGTTCCCAAGGACTTCGGCGTGCGCACTTCGACGATGCCGCGGTTCCGCTGCCGGACGAAATAGTCCGTCGCTCCGCGGCTGAAAGTCCGCCCGGGGTCCGGCGTGAAGGAGAATGTCGTGCTTCCCGACGAGGCGCGTCGCATTCCTTCGCGGCCTTCGATCAATGCGTCAAGCTTCGCCCGATAGAACGCCGTCACGTTCTTGACATACGCGAGGTCCTTCAGCCGTCCCTCGATCTTGAACGAGGTCACCCCGGCATCGACGAGGTCAGCCAGATACTCCGAGAGGTTGAGGTCCCGCAGCGAGAGCAGGTGCTGATCGCGCGCGAGGACCGTTCCCCGGCTGTCGGTTAGGGTATAGGGGAGACGGCAGAGCTGCGCACATCCGCCGCGATTCGCACTTCTGCCCGTTGCGGCGTGGCTGATGTAGCATTGTCCGCTCAAGCTTACGCACAATGCTCCGTGGATGAAGAACTCCAACTCCAACGAAGTGCCTGCGCGGATCGATCTGATCTGTGGAAGCGAGAGTTCGCGTGCCAGGATCACACGCTTGATTCCAACCTGCTCGAAGAACTGAATGCGCGACAGTTCGTAGTTGTGTGCCTGCGTGCTGGCGAAGAGCGGGATGGGCGGGAGGCCGAGTTCCAGAAGGCCCATGTCCTGAATGATCAATGCATCGGCGCCGGCATCGTACACCTCCTGAACCAGCTTCCGTGCCTCTTCGAGTTCATCGTCGTAGAGGATCGTGTTCAATGTGACATAGACGCGTGCCCGGAATCGATGAGCATACGTGGTGAGTTCGGCAA
>JALONE010000184.1 GCA_025455125.1 Bacteroidota bacterium | reverse complement strand
TCCCTCTTCGTACCGCATTCCGCCGCGGTCATACTCCACTGCGACCAGATCTCCAACACGCCGAACATCCGCAAGGTGTTCCAGTGTTTCAGAGATCGTGACATCGACGCCATCCATCCGGATGATGCGATCGCCCGTACGCAGATTTGCAGCTCCCTTCTCGTCTGAGATCGCCGTCACGATCACCACTCCATCAATCTCGGTGACGATAAAGGGAACCCGCGCTCGATCCATAACATCGGGGATCCGTACAATGCCAACGCACAAGATCATCGCCACAGAAACGAGAGCGACGATCTGGTCTATGGTCAGGCGATTCATCGTGATGAGAGGCACGTTGGGAGGGGGTCGGTGAATGGTAAATCGGGATTCAGCCAAAGTCAACTTCCCTTTGGTTTTCCCAGAGAAATCGACTATTATGACCCTATGCGGAAGCTCTCACACCCAGAAATCTCATCGCAACGTCTCCAAGTGCATGAGGTTCATCGCGCCCTCCGCGTGCCCCTCGTGGTCATCGTGGACAATGTGCGCAGCCTGTACAATGTCGGCTCGATATTCCGAACTGCAGACGGTGCGATGATCGAGCGATTGGTGCTGACGGGCTACACGCCGCATCCTCCGCGGAAAGAGATCGACAAAACGGCGCTCGGTGCGACGAAGACCGTCCCGCACGAGTACGTACATTATGCTCGCGAAGCCGTCCTGCAGTGGAAGGATCGCGGGTACCGGGCGTTCGCGCTCGAGCTCACGGATGCTGGACGACCGATCACTGCCGTGGAGGCCGACTGCTTCCCGATGGTGCTCGTGCTGGGGAATGAGATCGTCGGCGTGTCGGCCGAGGCCCTGGGGGAATGTGAAGGGGGAATCGAGATTCCGATGTATGGAACGAAGCAATCACTCAACGTCTCCGTCGCGTTTGGGATCGCGGCGTTCACGTTGGGCGAGGCGTGGCGCGGTGGTCAATCGAAGGCGCGTGTGAAGTAATCCTCCTTTTCGTGCGTGTGGATGCGCAGGACTCCGGCACGGACGAGCTGGATCAGAGAGCGGGACGCTCTCCGATGGGAGATGTTGACAAGATCGGCGTATCCTTGCACGGTGATGCGTTCATGCGCGTCGAGGTGGTCGAACAGCCGTCGTTCCGAATCTCCGATGGCGATGCGTAACGGAGGGGCATCGGGGCTTTCGGCCTCGAGAATCCGAACGACCTCCTTACTCGCCTCAACGGTCTTGTCGTTGACTCGGATGAAAACATTGGTCCCCTCCGGGGCGTCATCTGACTCCAGCGTCAGCGCATGCGGCTTTGCATCGCTTTCCGACACCATGACCGCAATGACGTCCTTCCCCTTGTAGGAAATGACTTCGATGTCGGGTTCGATCGGCGGCTCGCAGTGGATGCCGCCCGCCGTCCGGATCATCTCGATCTCCTCCTTTTCGCTCCCCACGCCGACGACAGTCTTGTCATCGTCCACACCGAAGAGGATGGTCCCCCCCTTCGTATTGGCAAACGCGATGAGCGTGCGGGCAACCTTCACGGGCGTAGAGACCTTTCGCTTGAACTCGACCTCGAATCCTTCGCCCTCTTCCAACAGTACTTGAATGTCTTTGTAGTTCATCGCAGGTGGTCTGAATTCCCCTCTCACATTCCTCGCGCCGCCATGCGCTCGAGGATCAACTGCGAACGCCTGAGCACATAGCGGGAATCGACGTCTGCCCGATGCCGACGCGGGCTTGGAATGATCGCCGCCAGCCGCGCAGCCTCTTCCCGCGTCAACGCGGGAGCGGACTTATCGAAGTAGTAACGCGATGCCGCTTCCGCGCCGTACACGCCCTCCCCCCACTCGATCAGGTTCAGGTACAGTTCAAGGATCCGTGATTTGGACAGCGTCTGCTCCATGTACCACGTCAGCACCCATTCCTTGAACTTCCGCAGCGGGTTCTTTGAGGACGAAAGATACAGGTTCTTTACCAGTTGTTGTGTGATGGTGCTCGCACCGCGCGCCGCGCGTCCTTCCTCCAAGTTCCGCTCGACCGATTCTTTGAATTCGTACCAGTCGAAGCCGCCGTGCGACCAGAATGTGCCGTCTTCCGCCACGACAACTGCATCGACCAGGTCACGCGGGATCTGGCGCAACGGGATCCAGTACTGCATCTTCCGGAATCGTCTTCCCTTCTCTTTGGCATGCGCTTCGTGTTCCTCCATGAACGCAGTCTGTTTCGGATTCCTGGTCTTCAATTCCTTGATGCTGCCGTACGGTAACACCGCCAATTGCACGACGACAATCGCAAAAGCGAATGACATGACACTGAGCACCGGTCTGCGCCGTAAGAACGCGAGGATCCGCCGTGCCCGGCCCCGCACTCCGGTGGAGGGGCTTGGCGAAACCTCAGGCATAGGTTGCTCCGGCCGGGGATATTCAGCAGCAGGTTGGTCGTTTGTCATGGTCGAGATAACTTTGAAGCAGAACCGCGGCAGCCATCGCATCGACCCGACCGCGGTCCGTTCGGCGGGTCTTCTTCTTCGTCCCAAGGTCGATCATGGAGCGGCGCGCGATCGTCGTCGTGTACCGCTCATCCCAGCGAATCACGTGAAGACCGAGCGCGGACTCGAGCGTGGCGATGAATTCCTCAACTTCCTGGGCTTTGCCTCCCATCTCCCCTTTGAGCGTGAGCGGCATGCCGACGACCAGCATCGTCACCGATTCCTTGGCGATCACAGCGTGCAGACGCTCGAGGGCGTGGACATCATTCGTGATCGCGTCCAGAGGCGAAGCGATGATCCCCATGGGATCGCTGAGCGCCAATCCGATCCGCTCGCTGCCGTAATCAATGCCGAGGATCCGTGTCATGGCCGTTTCGGTCACCCCGTGAATCGTTCAACGAGCGTCACACCCGGCACGCGCCGGAGCTTCTCGATGATCTTCGCCAGATGATCGATGTCCTTCACGTACAGGATCACCTGACCGTCAAAATATGCCCCTTTCGAATCCATGTTCACAGACCGAATGTTCGTGTTCATGATGGTCGAGATCGCATGCGTCACATCGTTCAGCAATCCGGGTCGATCCTCGCCCGAAACGTGAACCCCGGCGATGAAATCCGCTTCGTTCGCCGGCGGCCATCCCACCTCCACAATGCGCGCGCTTTCCGCCAGTCGAAGCGACACGACGTTCCGGCAATCCTTCCGATGGATCTTGATGCCTTCGCCGGTCGTGACGAAGCCCACGATCAGATCACCCGGGATGGGGTTGCAGCATTTGGCATACTGATGCATGAAGTTGTCGTTCATGCCGAGCACCGAGATGCCGCTGGCGATATCGCGCGCCGTGTTCACGAATTTCGCGAAGAGACTCCCGGGTTCCTCTGCTTCGGACGCCTGTGCCGCTCCCTCCCCCTTGCGATTCCGAACAAGATATTGCTCAAGCACCGTATCCGCTTCCGCAGTCTGATCAGCGAGGGCCAGATAGAAATCCTGCACATCGCTGTACTTCAGCGTCCGGATGAACTTCTCAAATTCGACCTGATCGAGCTGGACCTTCCGCCGCTTCAGCTTCTTTTCCCATAGTTCGCGCCCCTCATCCGCCTTCTTCCGGCTTTCCTCGCGGATGAACTTCCGGATGTGCGCTTTCGCCTTGTGTGTGGCGACGAACTGCTCCCAATCGGGATTCGGTGTTTGGTTCTTGGACGAGATGATCTCGACCTGGTCACCGCTTCGCAGCAAGGTGTTCAATGGAACGATGCGTCCGTTGACCTTGGCTCCGATGCAATGATATCCGACGTTCGAGTGTATCTCGAATGCGAAATCCACCGGGGTGGAATTCCTGGGGAGGATCTTGAGGTCTCCCTTCGGCGTGAAGACATAGATCTCATCCTGATACAGGTTCAGTTTGAAGCTCTCCAGGAGCTCGCGGGAGGCATCCTCTTTCGTCTGATCAAAGATCTCCCGCACCCAGTTGACCCAGCTTTCCAGCTCCTTGTCGAGGGCGTTCCGGTTCTCCTTATAGATCCAGTGCGCGGCGACTCCCTTCTCGGCGACCTCGTGCATCGCCTTCGTGCGGATCTGCACTTCGACCATACGGCCGTCCGGGCCAACGACAGTCGTGTGAATCGATTGATAGCCGTTCTTCTTGGGGACGGAGATATAGTCTTTGAATCGTTCGGGGATGGGCTTATACAACTCGGAGACGATGCTATAGACGATGAAGCAATCGCTGTTGTCTTCGGTGTCGAGAACGATCCGCACGGCGAAG
>JALONE010000183.1 GCA_025455125.1 Bacteroidota bacterium | reverse complement strand
TTCAGATGGGGATCACGACGCCGAGTTTCGATCTGGAAACCGAGGTCATCGAACGGCGCACGATCAGCGGTGTGACCCGGGAAGCGGTGGATGCTGCGGCGTCCGGATTCGTCGGCGCGATCGAACAAACACCGCCGATGTATTCGGCCATCAAACGGGATGGACAGCCGTTATATCACTACGCGCGAAGAGGGGAGACCGTTGAACGTACCCCCCGAACGGTGCACATCACGGCGTTCGACATTGAAGCATATGACGCGCCGAATGTCATCGCGCGGATCGCCTGTTCAAAAGGGACTTACATCCGGTCGCTCGCGGATGATCTGGGACGACGGCTGGAATGCGGCGCCACACTGACGGCGCTCCGGCGAACAAAGATCGGAAGCCACGACGTCGCGGATGCGTGGTCGATTCAGGAACTTGAGGAACTCGCCCGGCAATTGGGCATTGTGAGACAGCGACGGCATGCGCATCCACCATCGGCTTGAAGACGTCGGATCACGCGGGCCGTCCTTCGTGACCGTGGGGATGTTCGACGGTGTCCATCTGGCGCATCGTGCGATCATCGAGCAGACGGTAGCGCGAGCGCACGCGCATCAGGGACGCGCGATCGTGGTGACATTCGACCCGCACCCGAAAGAGATCATCGGCGATCCGTCTGCCGTCGAGTTGTTGACGACGCTTGACGAACGGACCACGCTGATCGGTGCTCTGGGTGTCGATATCATGCTCGTCTTGCCGTTCGATCGCGACTTTTCGCGCATCGCGTTCCGGGAATTCACGCAGCGTTTCCTGGTCGAGGGACTTGGCGCTGTCGGTGTAATGGAAGGATATGATCATCACTGGGGCCGGAATCGTGAAGGCGATGTCGACGCGCTGAAGCAGCTGGGAGAAGAATTCGGTTTTTCGGTGTATGCGTCAGACCCGATCCGCGTCGGTGAAACGCTTGTCAACAGTTCCAATATTCGTTCTTTGCTGCGAGACGGGAGTGTGGCAGACGCGGCGCGGCTGCTTGGACGACCATATGCCCTCACAGGCACCGTGGTCGAGGGGGACAAGCGGGGCCGAACATTGGGATATCCGACGGCGAACCTGGCCCTCCCGACGCCGAGAAAGCTGGTTCCGCGGAACGGTATTTACGTCGTCCGGGCTTTCGTGGAGAACAGGACGATCGGTGGGTTGCTCAGCATCGGTGTACGTCCGACATTCGGGGCCAACGGTCGCCGGATGATCGAAGTGCACCTGCTGGACTTCCAGGGCGATCTGTATGGCGAGACCCTGCGAGTTGAGATCCTGCACCGGATCAGGGACGAACAGAAATTCGATTCGCCGGAGGCGCTAGTGCGGCAAATGACACTGGACGAGGCTGAAGGCCGGCGATTCATCAACGACTCTCTCATCACATCATAACGACAGACCAACCGATTGGTCAAAGGAGAAGCAATGGCAGTCACATCGGAACAGAAGAAGGAACTGATCGACAAGTTCGGCAAGAACCCGAAAGACACGGGGACGCCGGAAGTGCAGATCGCGATCCTGACGGCGAACATCAACAGCCTGACCCCGCATTTCGAGAAAGCGAAGAAGGATCACCACTCGCGACTTGGATTGCTTCGGATGGTCGGAAAGCGCCGTCGGTTGCTGGACTATTTGATGAAAAAGGATGTCAACCGCTACCGGAAGATCATTCAGGAGCTTGAAATCCGCAAGTAACGCCCCGCAATGGGGGCGGCGCCGGAAAGTCCGGAACGCCGCACGCACGTAGGAGAAAGAACAACACTCATGAGTACACCGATCACAACAGAAGTCGAACTTGGCGGAAAGACGTTCACGTTCGAGACGGGACGATTTGCCAAGCAGGCACACGGCGCCGTCATGGTCCGCTACGCGGACACCATGGTTCTCGCAACCGTCGTCAGCGACACGGAAGCGAAAGAGGGGCAGGATTTCTTCCCTCTGCAGGTTGAATACCGGGAGAAGACGGCTGCAGCCGGCAAGATCCCCGGAGGATTTTTCAAGCGCGAAGGACGTCCTTCGGAGAAAGAGATCCTTTCCTCGCGCCTCATCGATCGGCCTATCCGACCGATGTTCCCTGCGAACTATCGCAATGAGACACAGGTCCTCGTCACCGTGTATTCGTCGGACTCACAGCATGACGGGGACATCCTGGGAGCCTGTGCCGCTTCTGCCGCGCTGATGGTTTCTGACATTCCATTCGACGGCCCGATCGCAGAGGTTCGAGTTGGCCGGATCGACGGCACGCTCATCATCAATCCGACGTTTGCCGAGCTTGAGAAGAGCGACATCGATCTGACCGTTGCCGGAACGAACGATTCGATCGTGATGGTCGAAGGCGAGTCGTCCGAGATCTCCGAAGCGGAAATGGTGGATGCGCTCCGACTCGGACATGACGCGATCAAGATCTTGTGCGCAGCACAGGTGAAGCTCGCAACGATGGTCAATAGGTCCAAGCGCGCGATCGTCGTTCCGGCGATCCCGGACGGGATGAAGGATGACGTTCGTTCCCTGGCGTGGGAGAAACTCAAGACGCTGAGCCGAACCACGATGGCCAAGGAGGAACGTTCACAAGCGACGCATACAGTCTATGAGGATGTAACGAAGGCGCTTCTTGAAAAATATCCCGAACAGGAACTCCTGATCCATGAGTTGCTGCATGACCTGGAGCGGGACGCCATGCGCTGGACCATTCTCGACGACAAGAAACGCCTGGACGGACGCGGGCTGACGGACATCCGGCCGATCACGATCGAGATCGGACTCCTGCCGCGCACTCACGGCTCCGCACTCTTCACGCGTGGAGAGACGCAGAGTCTGACGTCGGCAACGCTCGGGACGAAGATGGACGAGCAGGTGCTCGAAGGACTCTTCCCGGACACGACCAAGCGCTTCATGCTCCACTATAACTTCCCCCCGTTCAGCGTGGGCGAAGTTGGACGCGTAGGCTCCGTCGGACGCCGTGAGATCGGTCATGGGAACCTCGCTGAGCGTTCGTTGAAGCGACTCATTCCAGCGGAAAAGGACTTCCCGTATACGATTCGGGTTGTCTCCGATATCCTGGAATCGAACGGCTCTTCCTCGATGGCGACGGTTTGCGCGGGAAGCCTTTCTCTCTTTGATGCGGGCGTTCCGATGCCACGGCCGGTTGCCGGCATCGCGATGGGCCTTGTGAAGGAGGGAGAGAAGGTGGCGGTCCTCAGCGACATCCTCGGGAACGAGGATCATCTGGGCGACATGGACTTCAAGGTCGCCGGCACAACGAAGGGAATCACCGCCTTCCAGATGGACATCAAGATCAAGGGGATCTCGTTTGCAATCCTCGAGCAAGCGCTGTCGCAGGCGAAGGACGGACGGTTCCATATTCTGTCGATCATGAGCAGTGCGATCGACCAGCCGCGTCCTGACGTTTCGCAGTATGCTCCGCGGATGGAGACCATCAAGATCCCGGTCGACATGATCGGTCCCTTGATCGGTCCTGGCGGCAAGAACATCCGTAAACTCGTTCAGGAAAGCGGCGCCGAGATCAACATTGAGGACGACGGCACTGTCACGGTCGCTGCGGTCGAACGTTCGTCAGCTGAGAAGGCGCTGGCGGCAATTCGACGGATGACCGAGACTCCAGAGGTTGGAAAGGTGTACAAAGCGACCGTGAAGAAGATCACCGAGTTCGGTGCCTTCGTCGAGATCCTCCCTGGCAGGGAAGGCCTCGTCCATGTGTCGCAATTGGACGTCAATCGCGTCGAAAAGGTCGAAGACCTCTTGAAGCTGAACGACGAGATCGAGGTGAAGCTCATGCACATCGATGAGATGGGCAAGATGAGCTTGAGCCGCAAGGCGCTCTTGCCGGGAGGCGAGAATGCGCATGAGGAGATCCGGCGTCAGCGGGAAAAGAAGAAGGATGGCGGCCATTCGAAGCGGGACGGCGGACATCGCCCGCGTCACTGACCTCGTCCATTGATCGTACACGAATGTTCCCCGCATTCGCACCGGAGTCTGAATCTCCTCGGGCGGGTGCGGGGATTCGTATTTTGTGAGGCAGCGTGACTCTCAAACCCTTGACAGGCAGCCATCGAGTACCAGGCGACAAGTCGATTTCGCATCGCGCGTTGCTCTTTTCGGCGTTGGCAGAGGGACGCTCGGTGATCTCAGGCTTATCGATGGGGGGCGATGCCCTCAGTACGAGATCATGTTTGGAAGCAATGGGAGTCATCGTTCGGTCGGTGGGCGAAACATTGGAGGTGACGGGAGCAGGGTTGC
>JALONE010000182.1 GCA_025455125.1 Bacteroidota bacterium | reverse complement strand
GCGGCCTGACCAGCCAGAATCTCGAAGAGATAAATGATCTCGTCCCGATGGACTGGCTGGATATGCCGGCTGTCCACGTACAGGACGCCGATCTTCTCGTCGCGCACCGTAAGCGGGGAACACAGGATGGTCTCCAGTTCCAGCGACCGAACGCTTTCTCGGTGGTCGTACAGGTCGTCGAGCTGCGCGTTCTCCACGCACACCGACTCTCCGGAAGCGAAGACATCGTCGGCGACGGTCCGGCTGTACTTGAGCGCATCCGGTTCGAGCGGGACTCCCGCGGCGTCGTGCGAGATGACGCACTGGAGTGTTCCCTTGTCGTCCGCTAACAGCAGAAACCCGCGCTCGGCGCGGGCAACGCGAATAGCATAATCAAGGACGGAACCAAGAACCTCGTCCAGGATGAGGCTGTGCGTGATCTTCCGCGTGACCTGGAGAATAATCTCCAGATTCTTCGCGCGATCATCGCCGGCGACGATCCCTTCGATATGCTCTGGAATGGACGTTTGTCGAGGATTGAGCGGGTCTTGTACTTGCATGCCGTTGTGATCCGAGTACTGCTACGCCGCGACGATTGCTTGGGCATTGCGAGCGTCATGTTGGGCACCAACCTTCTTGAAGTAGGTGACCGCTTTCTTGACTGCCTGCGTTGCCTTGCTTTCCTGATGAAGCCGCTTATACAGCTTCGCCAGTTCTGCGTACGTTTCGCCGAGGTTCAGGGGACTGTTGTATTCTTCATTCAGACGAAGGCTCGTTCGGAAATACAATTCCGCCAGTTGGGGATGATCCAACTCGCGGTGAATGATGCCTTTCACTTTGTATGCGTCGGCAATGCTGAGCTGGTCGTTCAGTTGCCGGAAAATGCCGAGGGCCTTCTGGGCGAACACCATCGCCAGCGGGTAGTCCTCAAGCCGAGCATAAGCCGCCGCCTTGCCGAGATAGGCGAGCCCGGCGAATGCGCGGTAGTGAAGAAGGTTCGCATGGCTCAGGCTCTCATCGAACTGATTGATGGCGGCGCGCAGGTCGCCCTTCGCGAGGAACAGCATGCCGATGTTGTGATAGACCTCGACGAGGCGCGACATTTGCCCAAGTTTCTCGAATTGCGGCAGAATGCGCTGGTAGTGGGCGAGTGCTTCATCCCACCGGCCGGCGATCGTGGCGAGAATGCCTAGGTTCATCAGCGCCGTGTTCGCCCGCTCAACGTTCCCGCTCTTCTCGAATCCGGTTTGCGCCCGGCGAAAGTGTGTCGTCGCCTTCCGAACGTCGCCTTGTTCGCTTGCGAACACGCCGTAGCTGTTCTCAACGATCGCGAGCCCTTCCGCGTCCTTTGCCTTCTTGTACATCGCCGCGGCCTTCTTCAGGTCCAGCTGCGCACCGGTCCAGTGAGCCTGTCGCAGGCGGAGCTCGGCGCGTTTGCAGAAGGCGGTGCCGGCGATCGAGGCGAAGCGGACTTCCGCTCCCGCGGCTTCGATCACGTTGGAGAAGACGGTCTTGGCGGCGCTGTGTTCGCCGTACTTTATGCACAACGAGCCGAGCTCGACCATGAGCTCGAGGTACTCACGTTTGCCGAGCTCACGCTCGCATTCGGTGATGATGTTCTCGAGGTAACCCGCTTCAACAAAACTGTGTTCAGCGCGGAGCTCGCTCTCCTTACTCCTCGCCTGGTCGATCAGTTCCGCCTCCAGGACGCGAAGGTGCTCCACCTGCTCATTGAGCAGCTTGAGAAGCGCTTCTGGACAGAAGCGCTTCAACAAGTGCCCGAGGCTCTCGGCAAAGCCTGTATGGTTCTCCATGAGTTGCATGACGGTATCCTTGCCCCTGAGTTAGGGAATCCGTTCGTTGCCGAGTGGTGGGTTAGATGCCAAATCCGTAGCGTGAGAAGTGCTTGATCACGCCATTCTTACACACGACCGTGCCGGTCGCAGCGTCCACCTGGAAGCCGTAGGCTTCGATCGGTTCCCAGTTGCCGGTGATCTCGTTCTTATAGAGCAGCTTCAGGCGATTCTTCAGCGCATTGACGTCGCCATTCATATCCAGACCGCGTGCTTCAACATAGAGCGTTCCCGGCTTCTTGAACTGCGTGCCGTGGGGTCCGAATGTGGCCGAAAGGACCTCGTCATCGGCGAACATGTCGAGCGTCATATCGGATTCGACCGAGCCCGGTCCGAAGGAAAGCACGATCTTGACAGAGAAATTGCCTTTGCTGTGCTCGAACGAAAGCTGGCCGCCTTCCGCCGCAGTCACGGTTCCGCTGATCTTTACGGTCTTCTGAAGTCCATTGCCGGCAGGGAGGGCGAAGGGTTGATACGCCTGCGTGGACAACGCGGCGCCCGACGGAATGGGTGTATCCACAGGGTTGTCGATCGTGCAGCTGACGAGACCCATCAACAAGATGGCGACGATGAGGGAGTTCAAGACGTTCCGCATGGTGAATCCTCCTATAGGGAGTTGATCAGTGAGGGGGGGATGATTGAGACGTATGAGTTCATTGTTCACTTGAGATCCTGAGCATCAGCCGACGGACCAGCACACCGGGCATCAACCCCATTGATGCGTCGGAGTGGGGTGCCGTAAGCCCTCATCAACCCACCTCCCACTCGCTACGATCTGGCGGGGCTTGGAACGGCATGCGCATGTGTCATCTCACTGCGCGGTCGGGATCGCTGCGACAGGCGCGCCATGGCGCCGGCCCGCACATCTCGGAGCGGCAAGAGAGAACACGTATGGATATGTCACACGACAGAGATAGGCGTGTGTGCCGGGAACCTCCGGTTGTTGTACGTGAATTCGTTGAAATGGCAGTGCGTACGGATCGATTGTCCGGACTGCCAGACGTGGCATTCATCGGAGCGCTCGGGAGCGGCGCGACGGAGAGCAGAATAAACCTCCGATCCCACTCGCGCATCGGCAGAGCGTGATGAATATGCGGGAACGCGCGGATCAGTCGCGCGAACCGCCCAGATGTGTGCATGCATCGGACGCGGGAGGGAAGCACATGCTGTCGTACCGATTGACGGAATGGTTGTTCTCTTCCGTTCATCGCGTACGGATGTGCATCCGCGTCGCTGATGTACGCATCTATGTCATTGCACAAGCAACGGTGCAAGGAGCGTGCCACGCTCTGATGATGAGCCGCGATGGACGTGATCGTGCAATGCGTCTCAAAATCAACCGCTGATAATCGACGAGATGATCACGACGGACAAAACGCGGAGAAGGTGAAACGATTCGTTACAGCGCAGCTGTAATGAAATGATGCAGAAGAGATTTGCGGAAAATCCGGACGAGAATGCAGAAAGGTGTCGGAGCCAAATGAAGGCTACGTGACCGCGATCATAGTCCACCGATTGATCAACCTTCCAGAGCTCGGATGGAGGTTGTTCCATTGCCTGATCAAGATTCTTCTATCTGAGGAGAAGATGCTCTATCTTCATTCTATGAAGAGAATGATATTGATGCTGTTTTCCCTCGTTGCCCCGATGAACGGCATGGAATACCGCATTTCCAACGCCGCAGAACTGGCCTCTGCCCTGTCCACGGCCCGACCGGGCGACACGTTGACTCTGACAAATGGTGTATGGACAGATCAATCGTTGATGTTTGCTGGCTATGGTACTCCCTCGGCCCCTATCGTCCTGCGCGCCGAATCATACGGCGGCGTGGTTCTCACCGGGACTTCCACACTGCGGATCTCCGGAAGACATCTGGTGGTCGACGGACTGTTGTTCTGGAAAGGGTATAGCGCCTCGGGAGCCGTCGTCGAGTTCCGCGGAACTAACGGGGAGAGTGATTCATGCCGGCTAACCAATTGCTCCATCATTGACTATAATCCCGCCTTAAACACGACGGACTACAAATGGATCTCGCTGTACGGGACCCACAATCGCGTCGATCATTGCTACCTCCGAGGGAAGAAGCACGCGGGAACCACGCTCGTCGTCTGGCTGGCCGCGAAGCCGAACTACCATCGCATCGACTCCAACTACTTCGCAGAACGTCCTCCGCTGGGCGTGAATGGGGGAGAGACGATTCGCGTGGGGACGAGCGACTGGTCGATGTATGATTCATACACAACGGTCGAGTACAACCTGTTCGAGAAGTGCAATGGTGAGATCGAAGCGATCTCGAGCAAATCGTGCGAGAATGTCTATCGGGGAAACACGTTCGTGGATTGCCAGGCGACGTTGACGCTGCGGCATGGCAATCGATGCGTCGTCGAGGGAAACTTCTTCTTTGGGAATCAGAAGTCAGGTTCGGGCGGCATCCGGATTATTGGCGAGGACC
>JALONE010000181.1 GCA_025455125.1 Bacteroidota bacterium | reverse complement strand
TGCAAGCGCGCGGAGACTTCGCTGACATGCATAGTCCCAGAAATCGAGCAGGACAACCCGTCCGCGCACCGCGCGCAGCGCGACCGGTCCGCCGTTGAACCAGAAGTCGCCATACAGCTCGGGGGCGTGGATATGTCTCGGTTCAAGTTCCATTTACTTGGCGATGATGGCCCGAAGGTTCGTCATCAATTCGTCGACGTGCGATCGCTGGATCGTGAGGGGAGGCAACAGACGAATGACCGTTGAGTTGGTGCAGTTGGCAAGAATCCCCCGCTCCTGGAGCGCATCGACGACCGGTTGGGCGTCACTGTGGAGATCGATCCCCAGCATGCATCCGTGTCCGCGGACTTCTTTGATCACCGCCGGAAATTCCTTGCGCAGGACTTCTCCTTCCCCTTTGAGATACTCGCCGATCCTTGCGGCGTGCTGCATCAATCCTCCCTTGACGATCTCGTCAAACACGACGACCCCCGCCGCACACGCGACCGGATTGCCGCCGAATGTTGTGCCGTGGGCACCGTAGCTCAGCACGTCCGCGACCCGCTCGTTTCCGAGGAACCCACCCAGGGGGAGGCCGCCGCCGATCGCTTTGGCGACGACGATGATATCCGGAAGTACGCCGAAGTGCTCGTAGCCGAAGAATCTCCCCGTGCGACCGATCCCCGCCTGGATCTCGTCCGCGATGATAAGGAATCCGAACTTCTCCCGGAGGGAGACAAGCTCCTTCGCGAATGCATCGCTCACAACGAAGATCCCTCCCTCGCCCTGAATGAACTCCAGGATGACACCAAGCGTGTGCGGACCGACCGTGCGCCGAAGCGCATCGACGTCATTGAACGGGATGTGACTGGTGTATTGGAGGAACGGTTCGTAGCCTTCGCGGTATTTTTGCCGCTCGGTGAGGGACAGCGCCCCCATCGTCCTTCCGTGAAAGGAATTCGTCAAACCCAACAGCTCCCGCTTCCCTTGCGGCGCTCCCCATTTGCGGGCGAGTTTGATCGCTCCCTCGACTGCCTCCGTTCCGCTATTGGAAAGGAAGATCCTCTTGAATCCGCTGGTCGTGATCAGGCGCTCCGCGAGTTCTACTTGCGATTCCTGCACATAGTAGTTGGAAAGATGGATGTAGCGCTTGGCCTGCTCGTTGATCGCCTGCAACACCTTGGGGTGCGCATGACCCAAGGCATTCACGGCGAGACCGCCGAAGAAGTCGATGTAGCGCTTTCCGTCCTTGGTGAAGAGGTATACTCCTTCACCGCGGTCAACGTCGAGGGGAAGGCGCTTGTATGTGTGGAAGAAGTATTCGTGTTCGCGTTCGAAGAGGGTGTTCATGGGGATGCGGTGAGTGCGAGTGATCGAAAAAGCGCCGCGAAGAACTGCACACGTTCCTTCAGTTCGTCGGGCGTTCCGTTATTCTTGATGACGTAGTCGGCGCGCTTGGCGAATGCCGCCTGAGCGCCTTGAGCCGCCATGCGCTGCCGAATCGCTTCTTCGCTCAAGGTTCCTTTCCGGAGCAGCCGTTCGCGCCGTAGACGCTCATCGGTCTCAACGTATAGGACGCCGTGCAGCCATTCATCCATGCGGGCTTCGTACACGAGCGCCGCTTCCACGAGAATGACGCGATGTCCACCTCGATGGAGTGCACGCGCACGAACTGCGACCTCCCGTTCTGTCTTCGGGTGGATCACCGCTTCAACGGCGGCTCGAAGCGCACGGTCCTGAAAAATGCGCGATGCAACGTGCGACCGATTGTAGCGCCCCTCTGGCGAGTAGGTCTCCGAGCCGAGAAGCGATGTAAGCTTCCGGCGCAGACCGGCATCGGTCTCACAAAGCGCCTTGGCGATCTCATCAGCCGAGAGGACCGGAATACCGAGACGCACGAATTCCTCGCAAACGGCCGACTTGCCGCTGCCGATGCCGCCCGTGACGCCGATGACGAGCGATCCTTTGGGAAGCGTGACCATCGTCGTTCTCAGGAGGTTCAGCTACTTGGCAACCGCGACCGATCGGAATTCCCGCACCACGACAACCTTGATCTGGCCAGGATACTCCATTTCGTTCTCGACCTTCTTGGCGACATCGTGCGCCAGCTGATCCGCCATCGCATCCGAAATTTTTTCATGGCTCACGATGACGCGGACTTCTCGTCCTGCCTGGATGGCGTATGTATTCTGGACGCCGGGGAAGGATTTCGCAATCCCTTCCAATTTCTCCAGCCGTTTGATGTACTCTTCCACCGATTCACGACGCGCACCGGGACGCGCGCCGCTGATGGCATCAGCTGCCTGCACGAGGGCCGCGATGGGATGCTCCATCGGGATATCTTCGTGGTGCGATCCCACCGCGTTGCAGACGATGAACGGCTCGTTGAATTTCTTGCAGAACTCGAGTCCCAGGAGCGCATGCGGACCCTCCACGCTCCGGTCGATCGTTTTGCCAATGTCATGGAGCAAACCGGCGCGTTTCGCGATGACCGGATCGATCCCAAGTTCGGCCGCCATGATGCCTGTGAGGTAGGCGACTTCGATGCTGTGCTGGAGCAGGTTCTGTCCGTAACTTGACCGGTACTTCATCCGTCCGACATGGCGCACGATCTCGGTGTGGGCACCATGCAACCCGATCTCCAGCATCGTGTTCTCCCCGAGGTGCAGGACTTCCTCTTCGAGTTCCTTCTTCACCTTCTCGACGACCTCTTCGATCCGGGCCGGATGGATACGACCGTCAGAGATCAGTTTTTCCAGCGATAGTCGCGCCACCTCTCTGCGGAAGGGATCGAACCCGGAGAGGATCACGGCTTCGGGCGTGTCGTCGACGATCACATCGACGCCCGTGGCGGCTTCGAACGCCCGGATGTTTCGTCCTTCGCGCCCGATGATGCGCCCCTTCATCTCATCACTGCCGACATTCAGGACGCTGACCGTTGTTTCGATGGTGTGCTCTGCCGCCGACCGTTGGATCGCCTGAATGATCGCCTTCTGCGCTTCCTTCTTGGCTTCCACCCGCGCCTTGTCGCGCATATCCTTGGTCAACTGCGCCGCTTCACCCTTCACGCTTTCGACGAGGTTGTCGAACAGCGCCTTCTTTGCTTCCTCGCGCGTGACGCCGGCGATCTTCTCGAGCCGGAGGTTTTGTTCCTCCAGCAGCCGTTGGAGTTCGTGTTCGCGCTCGACCAACTTCTTCTGCCGCTCGCCGATCTCCCGGCCTGTCGTCTGAAGCGCATTCTCCTTCTTGGTGAGGACATCGAGTTTCTTCTCGACATTCTCTTCCCTGGTCGTCAGCTGTTTCTCGTATGCGAGCAACTTGTTCCGTCGGGACTGCGCTTCCTGCTCAAAATCCTTCTTCTTTTTGTACCATTCGTCCTTGACCTCGAGCATTTTTTCCCGCTTGATCGTCTCGGCTTCCTTGCTCGCGTCCTCGAGGATCTTCTTCGCACGGTCCTCGGCGGACAGGATCTTGTTCTGTCCGCTGCGGCCGTTCAGCGCCCAGCCGAGAAAGAACGATCCGCCCCCGATCACCGCTCCCAATATGATCAGCACATACGCTTCCATACCTCTCCTCTCGCATCAATCCGTTGCGCAATAAAAAAAGCCGCGTCCACCTGCCATAATCATGCGTATTTGAAGAACCTCTTCAACATACACAGTGGGTACCTGCCTAAGCATTTCACACTTCCACGACCTGCTCCGTCCCGAAGGACATCATCGCAAGGGCTTCCCCCGCCAAGGCGGGGACAAGGTGGCATGCGCTCCACGCTTATGAGTCAAGCTCCCTATTAAAGTGACTTGTCAGGTTCTTTAATAAGTTTTGATTACGGCTGACGGTGCGGTTATAAGAATAACCCACCGAATCCCGATAGAGTTCCAATGTGAAAGAACGCTTCAACCAGACACTACTCAGGTTGCTCATCAGTAAGACAATTATCGAGGTAGTTCGAGAGCTTCACCAACTCCGTCTCCATGTGGTTCATGGCTTGTTGATTCCGTTCCCGTTCCTTCATCAGATCTTCTGTAATATTCAACGCAGTGAGAACCGCCACCGTCAACGGAGGCTGCTCGGGGATCTTTTCGTGAATAGTGGTGAGCATGGAATCGACATACGTCGCAATCCGTTTTGTGAGATCCTCATTCTCTCCCTTTAAAGGATACTCCGATCCGAAGATTTTTACTTTAATACTTTTACTACTCATCGATGGCTATGCCGAACCAAATGTGAATAGTGCTGTTAGAAACGAAGTGTATTCAACTCAACCAGGAAACGCTCACAGGCGTGCATTAATCCGGCCGACCATTTCTTTG
>JALONE010000180.1 GCA_025455125.1 Bacteroidota bacterium | reverse complement strand
CAGATCAATTTCAACGAGGGGACGCGCGTGACGAAGGGCCAGCTTCTCGTGAAGACCAATGACGCGGACCTTCAGGCACAGCTCAAGAAGGTCGAGTCGCAGATCAAGATCGCGACCGACAATGAGGAACGACAGCGGTTGCTCCTGGAAAAGAACCTGACCGCCCGTGAGCAGTACGACCTCGCAGTGAACCAGTTGAACTCTGTCCGGGCGGAAAGCATGGCGGTTCGGGCGAACTTGGCGAAGACAGAGGTCCGCGCCCCCTTCGATGGCGTCATCGGCCTGCGGTATGTGAGCGAGGGAAGCTATGTCACGACCAGTTCCCGCATCGCGTCGCTGCTTCGCCTGAGCACCATCAAGGTCGACTTCTCTGTTCCCGAGCGCTTCGCGGCATTCGTCAAGCCGGGAGCTCAAGTGATGCTCCGCGTCCAGGGGACGCGCGATCAGGTTCCCGCATTCGTTTATGCGATCGAACCGAAGATCGATCCCTCCACGCGAACAGTGCAAGTGCGCGCGCGGGCGCAGAATCCCGGCGAACGGCTGAAAGCCGGTGCATTCGCGGAGATCGCGTTGATCGTGAACATCGACCCGAATGCGCTTCTCGTTCCCACAGAGGCCATCGTTCCGGTCCTGAAGGGGCAACAGGTCTTCCGGTATCAGGACGGGAAGGCACAGAGCGTCGACGTCGAAATCGGTACGCGTACTGAGCGGAACGTCATTGTCACGAAAGGCCTTGCCGCGGGTGATACCGTCATCGTGAGCGGCATCCTTCAGATCTCGAACGGTTCACGCGTTCGCCTGAACAGCGTGAATTGACGGAGCCTGACCCCATGAGTCTCTCATCCGTCAGCATCAACCGCCCCGTCCTGGCGATCGTCATGTCGATCGTCATCGTCGTCTTCGGCATCATTTCCTTCACCTTCCTCGGTGTGCGCGAATATCCTGCCATCGATCCCGCGGTCATCACCGTTTCGACATCGTACACCGGCGCGAATTCCGACGTCATCGAATCGCAGATCACCGAGCCGCTCGAGGAATCCATCAACGGGATCGCAGGGATCAAGTCGATCACTTCGACAAGTCGCGAGGGATCAAGCAGCATCACCGTCGAATTCAATCTGGAAGTTCCGCTGGAAGAAGCGGCGAACGACGTCCGTGACCGCGTCTCGCGCGCCATGCGCAACCTCCCCCCCGACGCCGATCCTCCGATCGTCACCAAGGCGGACGCGAATCAGAACCCCATCGTCATGATCAACCTGCGCAGTGACACGCGCAATTTGCTCGACTTGACCGAAGCAGGGATCAATATCTTCAAGGAACGCCTGCAGACGATCCCTGGCGTCAGCGAGGTCCGCATCTGGGGAGAGAAGCGCTACTCGATGCGTCTCTGGATGAACCCGGCGCTCATGGCCGCATACGTCATCACGCCGCAGGATGTTCGTCTGGCGCTCCAGCGCGAGAACGTCGAGCTGCCGACCGGACGCATCGAAGGTGACGCAACGGAACTGACGGTGCGCACGACCGGACGGATGTCGACGGTCGAGGATTTCAACAACATGATCATCCGCGAATCGGGCGGTCGGATCATTCGCATGCGGGATATCGGCGAGGCCCTGCTCGGACCCGAAAACGAACGCTCCATCCTGAAACGCGATGGCATCCCGATGATCGCCATCGTCATCGTTCCCCAACCCGGGTCGAACAACATCGCGATCGCCGATGAGGTGAACCGTCGGCTCGAACAGATCCAGCGAACCCTCCCGGCCGATCTGCGCGTCAATATCTTCCATGATGCGACGAAATACATCCGTCGTTCGATCGCGGAGGTCGAGGAGACCATCTTCATCGCGTTCACGCTGGTGGTCATCATCATCTTCCTCTTTCTGCGCGACTGGCGCGCAACGGTCATCCCGGTCCTGGCGATCCCCATCTCGCTCATTGGCTCGTTCTTCATCATGTACGTGATGGGGTTCTCGATCAACATTCTGACGCTCCTCGGCATCGTTCTCGCCATCGGACTCGTGGTCGACGATGCGATCGTCGTTCTGGAGAACATCTATTCGAAGATCGAGGATGGACTCCCGCCGATCGAAGCGGGTAAGGAGGGCGCGAAGGAGATCTTCTTCGCCGTGATCTCGACCACGGTGGTGCTGATCGCGGTCTTCATGCCGATCGTGTTCCTGCAGGGGCTCACCGGACGATTGTTCCGTGAATTCGGATTCGTCGTGGCCGGTTCGGTCGCCATCTCCGCATTCGTCGCGTTGACGTTGACCTCCATGCTTTCGACCCGGCTGCTCCGACACGAGAACAAACACAGCCGATTCTATCAATGGAGTGAACCGTTCTTCATCCGCTTGAACGCGATGTATGGCTCCTCGCTCGATTCGTTCATGAATCGGCGTTCGTTGAGCCTTGTGGTGATGGGCCTCGCCGTCGCGGTCATCATCGGCCTCGGCAGCCTGCTGAAGTCCGAGCTCGCACCGCTCGAGGACCGCAGCCGGCTCCGAATCTCGGCCACCGCGCCGGAAGGTGCGACGTTTGAATACATGTCGGAATACATGGAGAGCATGCTCACCACCGTCCGGGCGTCGGTACCGGAACTCGAGGCCGCATTGACGCTGACCGGCATGGGGGGACCGAACAGCGGCTTCCTCAACGTTTCGCTCGTCCCGCCGCAAGAACGAAGGCGCACGCAGCAGGAGATCAGCGACGCCCTCGCGGTCCAGATCCGTCCTATGACGGTCGCACGCGCTTTCGTCTCTCAGGACCAGACCATCGGCAGCAGCCGGCGCGGCGGATTGCCGGTCCAGTTCGTCATTCAGGCCCCCAACTTCGACAAACTGAAGGAAGTCCTTCCGAGGTTCCTCGCCGAGGCGGAACAAGATCCGACGTTCCAGGTCGTCGATGTGAACCTGAAGTTCAACAAGCCGGAACTCCGCGTCGACATTCACCGGGAGCGTGCTCGGGTGCTGGGCCTCTCCGTGCTCGACATCGCGCAGACATTGCAGCTTGCATTCAGCGGACAGCGGTTTGGATTCTTCGTCCGAGACGGGAAGCAGTATCAAGTCATCGGCCAGTTCGCACGAGAGCACCGCGACAAGCCGTTGGACCTGAAATCGCTGTTCGTGCGGAACAACCGGGGCGAACTCATCCAGATGGACAATGTGGTCACCTTGACCGAGGAATCGAACCCGCCGCAACGATATCGGTTCAATCGGTATCTCTCGGCGACCGTTTCAGCTGGACTCGCGCGCGGCAAGACGCTGGGCGAGGGAATCGAGGCGATGGACGCCGTTGCAAAGCGGGTGCTCGACGATTCGTTCAGCACCGCATTGGACGGTGCATCCCGAGACTTTTCGGAAAGTTCTTCGAGCCTTCAGTTCTCGTTCATGTTCGCCCTGGTGCTCATCTATCTCGTGCTCGCGGCGCAGTTCGAGAGCTTCCGTGATCCCTTCACGATCCTTTTGACCGTTCCACTCGCGCTCGCCGGAGCCGTCCTTTCCCTGTGGGTGTTTGGACAGACGCTGAACATTTTCAGCCAGATTGGCATCATCATGCTCATCGGTCTGGTGACAAAGAACGGGATCTTGATCGTTGAGTTCGCAAACCAACGGAAAGAGAACGGGTTCGAGACGATGGACGCAGTGAAGGACGCGGCGTCGCAGCGCTTCCGGCCCATTCTCATGACAAGTTTGTCAACGATCCTCGGTTCGCTCCCGATCGCGCTCGCGTTGGGAGAAGGGGCGGAAAGCAGAATGTCGATGGGTATCGCGGTGGTGGGTGGATTGTTCCTGGCAACGTTTCTGACGCTGTATGTCATTCCTGCGATCTATTCGTACGTCTCACGCGACTTGAGCGCACAAGAACAGACCTCTCACAAGGAAGCGTCTGCTCATTGACGGCACCGCTGCCGTCGAGTATTACCGCGTCCAGGACTGCGGCAGTCGGAACCCGATACGCTGACGTCCGACGATGACAACGAGCGAGTCGTCACGGACCTGTTGAACGACAGGTGGACGTTCGGATGCCTCGATGGCACGATCCGTGTACACGGTCATTCGGACCTGGCCGTCCGACCGTTCGATCAGCGCCTGCACGCTTCGCCGTTGCTGTTGCCATTGTTGTTGGAGCGGTGGAAGCTCTGAGGTCAATCGCTGCTGCACTTCGATTGGTTGTCGCTGCGTTTGCGCAAGTGGTTCGCGCGTGATGGCCTTCGCCGCCACCTCTCCTTTCATTTTCGCCTCTCCCATCTTAGACGCCTGAAGCGCTTCGCTCGTGCGACCCGGTTCAGCGTCTTCCAGT
>JALONE010000179.1 GCA_025455125.1 Bacteroidota bacterium | reverse complement strand
CGACCTCGGACTTCAGGCGTACGCCGAGTCGCTGATGGCGAATTATCGCGGCGCACTGGTCGCGATGGACCCGAACGATGGCGGCATCCTCGCAATGGTCAGCAAGCCCGATTTTGACCCGAGCGTGTTCAGCGGCGTGACTCCGGCGGATGAATGGGTGCGGCTGAACAATGATCCCGAGAAACCGCTCTTCAATCGGGCCACGATGACGCGCTATCCCCCCGGCTCCACGTTCAAGATGCTGCTCGCCGTCCTCGCGCTCGAGCAGGGAACGATCACCGAACACACGACCGTGCGATGCACAGGTGGATACCGGTTTGGAAACCGGATCTTCAAGGACCTCCATGTGCACGGCACGGTGAACATCCGCGAGGCCATCCAGCAATCGTGCAACGTCTTTTTTTATCAATTGATCTTGAGGACCGGACTTGATCCGTGGTTCGATCAAGCGCGTGCATTCGGATTTGCGAAGCCGACAGGATTCGACACGAACGAAGAGACGGGCGGCCTGATTCCAAACACGTACTACTATGATCGCGTGTACGGAAAGGGAAGATGGACGCAGGGACAGTTGGTGAATCTCGGAGTCGGTCAGGGAGAAGTTGGCGTATCTCCGCTCCAGATGGCACGGTATGTGGCGGCGCTGGCAAATGGGGGAACGCTGCTCCAGCCTCATGCGGTCAGTCGCATCTATAATAAGCGTACGAACCGGTACAGTGATGTCGATGCCAAACCGGTGAACATCGGAGTCTCGAAGAAGACGCTCGACATCGTGCGCGAAGGAATGCGGTGGGTGGTCGAGAAGCCTGGCGGGACGGGGGGAATGGCGCGCATCCCGGGAGTTCCCTCTGCCGGAAAGACAGGAACTGCGGAAAATCCCCACGGATCCGACCATGCCTGGTACGTCGGATTCGCCCCCTACGAGAATCCGACGATTGCGATCGCGGTTCTACTCGAGAATGCGGGCTTCGGCGGTACACAGGCCGCGCCCGTGGCAGGGAAGGTGATGCGGAGATATCTCGGCGTTCCCGACGACGTCTGGCGTCCGGCTCCAACGGCGACCGTCCCGACGAAGGACTCAACCATCTCCGTCGCTCATCCCGACACAACCGTGTTGCACTAGGGAGTTCGCCTTGCTTTCCTACTTCAAAGAATATTTCGACTGGAAGACGCTCCTACTTGCGCTCGGTCTTGTGGGGACCGGATTACTCTCGATCTACAGCGCGACCGTTGATGTGAATGCAGCGGCGAACTTCTACCGGCAACTCGCATGGGCCGGATTCGGATTTGTAGCGCTGGCAGTCGCAGCGTTGCTTCCGATCCGCACGGTGCAGCGTCTCGCGTGGGGATTCTTCGGGCTCATGCTCGTGGTCTTGCTTGCGATTCTTGTGGTCGGGAGCACCGTGAAGGGAGCAAGGAGCTGGTTCGGTGTCGGGGGATTCGGCGGACAGCCGTCGGAACTGATGAAGGTCGCCACGATCCTTGCGATCGCAGCGTTTCTTGCGCGCAGCGAAACATCGCTGAGCGATCTCAAAGACCTGTTGAAGACGATCGCGATCGCGGCGGTGCCGATGGTGTTGATCCTTGCACAGCCGGATCTCGGAACGACGATCGTCTTCTTCGCCATGCTGATCCCGATCCTGTACTGGGCTGGTGTGTCCAACTTCTTTCTCGTCGCGATCCTTGTACCGATCCTCGTTGCGTTCGGAGCGCTGTTCGGAACGGCGGCATTTCTCGTTGCGATCGTCATCGGCGGCGGGATCCTGTACTATTTTCGCGAGAACCGTTTTGCTGCGGCCGTGGCCTTCGGCATCACGCTTGCGGTCGGGCTCTCGGTACAGATCATGTACGAACGCCTTCCGGCGTATCAGCAGAAACGCATTGCGACATTCCTCAACCCGGAGGCTGATCCGCTCGGTGCGGGGTACAACGTGGTGCAATCCAAGATCGCCATTGGATCGGGCGGATTCACAGGGAAGGGATTCTTGCGGGGGACGCAGACTCAGCTCAACTACATCCCCGAGCAGTGGACCGATTTCATCTTCTGCGTGCCGGGTGAAGAATACGGATTCCTCGGTGCGTCGCTCGTCCTTCTTCTCTTCGCGCTGCTCATCAATCGGGCGATCCGCATCGCGGCGCTCTCCAAGAACCGATTCGGCAGTGTCGCCGCCATTGGCATCGCGGGTGTATGGATCACACATGTCTTCATCAATGTCGGGATGTCCATGGGCATCATGCCCGTCATTGGCATTCCGCTCCCATTCCTCAGCTACGGCGGCTCCGCACTCATCGCGAACATGACGATGGCTGGACTGCTGATGAATTTCTACGCGAACAGAAAGGAGCACTAAGGAACCAGTCGTCAGGAGTCAGTGGTCAGTAGAGGGACCTGTGAGCGCAAATCACTAGAAGCCATCTCAAAAACAGATTGACACGTCTGCCTGAGCATGTCACCGTGAGCTTGCCCGCCCGGCCGCATAGAGTCGCTTAGGCGGACGGGTCGAACGGTGTCGAAGGCTGATTTCATCGCCGAAGCCACGCTTCGGCAAGCTCAGCGTGACCAGTCATTCCTCCGAACTCAGTTGTTGGATGAGTTCTAGATAGCCCAATTATCATTCTCGTCCATGTCCTCCTCCGCCATATCCGTCTCCAATCTCATCAAAATCTACACGCGTCGCCGCGACACACCCCTTCGTGCGGTGGACGGGATTTCCTTTGAGGTGCCGCAAGGGACGATCTTCGGCTTGCTCGGTCCGAACGGGGCGGGAAAGTCGACAACGATCAAGGTGCTGACGACTCTTCTTCCCCCGACCTCCGGGCGCGTGTCGGTCCTTGGGCATGATGTCACCACCGATCCGCTTTCGGTGCGGAAGCAGATCTGCGTTGTGCTTCAGGAGAACGCGATCGAGTTGTTTCTTTCGGTGCAGGACAATTTCAGAACGTTCGCGCGTTTTCATGGTGTGACCGGGGCGGCCGCGGAGAAAGCGATGGATCGGGTGTTGGAGTTGTTCAGCCTTCGAGACGCGCGAAAGGAGACGGGGATCGACCTCAGCGGCGGGATGAAGCGGCGCGTCCAGGTGGCGAAGGTGTTCATGGTGGAAAAGCCTGTGGTCTTTCTCGATGAGGCGACGACGGGCATGGACACCATCAACAAGCGAGCGACGATCGAGGCGGTTCGGGAAGAAGCCGCCCGCGGACGAACGATCGTTCTCACGACGCACATGCTGGAAGAGGCGGAAGAATTGTGTTCATCTGTCGTCATTATCAATCATGGGAAGATCGTTGCGCAGGGGACGATCGACGACGTCAAGGCGATGGGGCTCCGGTTGTTCAATATCTCACTGACTGTTGCGGGAGATCCGGAACGGCTCTTGCCGCGCCTCCGCCGATTCAAACCGCAGCGGTTGGAAGTCTCGCGCACTACAGTCCATCTCACGGTGCAAGACGAACGCACGATGCATGCGATCCTGGAAATTGTGCGACGATCTAAACTTGTGCGGAGCTTTGAGATCACCAACGCGAGTCTTGAAGACGTCTTCGTCGAGCTGATCGACAAGAAAGATGGTGCCGCATGACCGCCGTATTTGCGGTAATGGCGCGCGAGTATCTCATCCGGCGAACCAGCCTGATGTGGTTCTTCATGGATCTGGCCGTGCCGTT
Organism: Bacteroidota bacterium; assembly: GCA_025455125.1. Lineage (GTDB taxonomy): Bacteria > Bacteroidota > Ignavibacteria > UBA10030 > UBA10030 > JAKAJH01. The sequence goes on along the minus strand of JALONE010000179.1, from coordinate 666 downwards.
GCTGTATCTGTTGATGTTCGGCGTGGGCTTCGACCGGGCGATCGGTGGGGGAATGATGATAGGAGGAGAGTCGATCCGGTATAACGAGTTCTTCACGGCAAGCGTGCTCGTGATGGCGTGTTTCGGAAGCGCGATCAATCAGTCGTATGGATTCTTCGTCGACCGCGACAACGGGATCTTCTATGAGTTCCTGACATATCCGATGACGCGCGCGCAATTCATGCTCGGGAAGATCTTTTTCGGCTGCGTGATGTCGCTTGCGCAGTTGTTGCTGACGCTCATCGCGGCCGTTCTGGTCCTTGGCGTACGCATTCAATATCCGTTTCTTGTATTCGCGGCCGTCGGCATGATGATGGGAACGGCGGCCTGGTTCTTCTTCATGGCCATCTTCGCCTTCCTCATCCGCCGCAACGACACATTCAACACAGTACTCAACGTCTTCTATTTTGTCCTGATGTTCCTCAGCAGTCTGTTCTATCCGCTCGAAGGGACCCCCGACTGGCTGCGCGTGCTTTCGTTCTGCAATCCGGTCACCTGGCAAGCCGACGTCATGCGCTGGTTTCTTCTTGGCTTAGGAGATCCGGGGACCGTGCTCATCGAGGCGCTCCTGTTCGCAGCGTTCCTTGGCGCGTCGTTTCTTGTTGCGGTCAAAGCGTTGGAGCGGGC
>JALONE010000178.1 GCA_025455125.1 Bacteroidota bacterium | reverse complement strand
ACCCTCGAAGCGATGGCGTCCGGGCTTGCGCCGGTAGCCGCCCGCGTCGGCGGTGCCGTGGAGATCATCGAGGAAGGCTGTTCCGGATTGTTCGCAGGAGCGCACGACGCGCAACAGATGGCGCAGAATGTTGAGTTGCTTATCGCCAAACCGGCCTTGCGCAGCGGCATCAGGGAACAGGCTGTGCGCCGCGCCCAGGAATACCGCTGGGAGCGGATCCTGGACCGGCTGTTTGAATCGTACGCTGAGGTCATTCACGAACGGAAAGCACGACGAACCCATCGCGCTGCATGACGCGTGCCGAACAGCCTATGGCCTACACGATCGCTCATCTCTCCGATCCCCATCTCAGCCGCAAGTACTATCGCGAGCATCTGAAGTCGTTCAAGATCCTACTGCGGACGATCGTCGATGCGGGGATTGACCATATCATCGTCAGTGGCGATATTGTCAGCACGGCGGACGAGAACGATTATTATCTCGCTCGAGAGATTTTTGCCTCCATGGGACTTCTGCGAGCGGACCGGCTGACGGTTGTTCCGGGGAATCACGACATCTTCGGCGGACCGCACCGGGCGATCGACGTGCTCAGTTTTCCCGACCACATCCGGTCGGTCGATTATCACAGGCACCTCGCGCTCTTTGAGCAGGCGTTCGCCGAGACGTTTGAGGGGGTCGAGGGTGGGTCGGGAGATTCTGTATTCCCGTATCTCAAGCGTGTGGGACCGGTCGACGTGGTCGGGCTGAATTCCGTTCCGGAGTGGTCGATGCGCAAGAACCCGCTTGGAACGAATGGTCTCGTCGATGAGGAGCAATTGCTCGTGCTTACTTCATTCAGTGCAAAACCGGACGAAGGCGGACACCGAGTCGCGGTCTTCCATCATCATTTGCAGGACCTCATCACGGACGATGCGATCCAAAACTCATTCTGGAAGTCGGTCGAATCGAAGACGATGCGGATGCGGAAGCGGCGGCGCCTGATGCGAGCACTACGCGGAATTGGAGTGACAGCAGCGCTTCACGGCCATGTGCACAGAAATGAGATCTACTCGTGGGATGGATTGCAGGTGGCAAACGGCGCCGGAGCTGTCTGCGATGATCCGGTGCGGCGGTTGAAGTACAATTTGCTCACAGCGGAAGCGGGCGCGTTGCGCATGAAGACATGCACTCTCCCGGTACCGTATCAGGTTTCGACGGTCGATCAGCCGATCGCGGCGAGGCGGAGGCCCTTGCCGGCGCGGGTGATCCCGTTTCGGCTTTCCGCGTAGAACTGTGACGCAAAAATAGGTCAACCCGGGAAGGCTTCCCGGGATGACCTAAAGAATCCTCCCAATCACACCTGAAAATCCATGTTTGCTCTCCGCACATCCGAAGAAGACCTGCTCCCTGACCACCTGCGCGAGGCCTGGCGCGCTCTGCATCGGCGCTTCCTGCTTGACCCACCGGAACGCCGTGTTGCCGTCTTCGACTTGGATGATACCCTCATCAACGGCGATGTCGGCGATGAGCTCCTTTCCCTTCTCATCCATCGCGGTCTGGTCCGACGGTTCTCCTGGGAACAGTATCGCATGGAGTGCAGTGCGGACCCCGATTCCGCCTACCGCAATGCCGTGCGAGCGATGGCAGGACTCCCCGTGAAGACGGTTTGCAATGCGGTGGACTCCCTGCTCAGCATGCCGTTGTTGGCGCCGGATCCCTGGATGCATGCATTGGTGCGCTTGTTGCAAAAGTATGGCGTGGAGGTCTATGTCTTGTCGGCGAGCAGTGCGATCGCCGTCCAGGTCGTTGCCGAGCGGTTCTTCGGAATCGAGCCCACTCACGCATTCGGAATTCGGACGAACGTCGTCAACGAGATCCTGACGGATGAGTTGGTCGAACCTGCTCCCGTGGGCGCGGGGAAGGTTGAGGTCTATCACCAGTTCATCGGAGCCGTCCAGCCTGTCGTCGCGGCAGGCAATTCACTCTCGGACGTTCCGATGTTGCGCTTGCTTCACCCGGAAGGCCTTCGCATCTGGCGAGGCGGCGCTACCATTCCACCAGCAATTGAGCCGTCGCTGGTGCACACTCCACAAGCGTCCGTCCATCCGCATTCCTGAATCCGCGCAGTTGCCCGCTTTTCCCGGACACCACCCGAACGGCCTCGAACGGGAGATCGATCACGATCGCCTGCGGCTGAAGCGATTCATTCAGCGATAGTGTAATGTTCAAGGTCGCTCGATTGAGTCCTTCATTCTTCAATTCGAAGGAACACGGGCCGAACCGTGTCGCCAATCCGCGGAACGACAATCCCGTCTGCTCGATCTGCCACGTGCCCGGAATTCCGCCGAGCAGTTTCAGCGAGGATGTCCGGTCATCGATCAGCGCATCGCGGATGAAGAGCACGACCTCCGCCGCCGCCCATCCATGATGGCCATCTCCCATCGCGCCTCCGAAGGTCCTTGGATGCACGGCTTCCGGAAACGTGCCGGTCGGCATGGCGAGTGAAAAGACGTTCTGTGCGATGCGCCATGCGGCATCCCGTTCGCCTTCCCAGAGCAGAGCGTGGGCGATCTGGAGCGTGAGATAAACGTTGTAGCCGGAATGAATGAAGGGATGGTAGAAGCCATGTCCGTCGACGAACCGCTCTGCTGACGCACGCGTGGTGCCGCGTACGGCGCTCTGACGGATCGACGTGAGATCGAGGGGATAGGCGGCGCAAAGCGAACCAATGGCTGATTCATCAAAGCTCCGCGTCGGGGTCGCCGGGATCAGTTCCGCCCCGATCCGATCAACGACCATCGCCAGTGAACGATCGATATCTGCAGCGAAGGACTGCGCTTGCTTGCGAAAGCGCTCCGCGTCCAGCGCTTTCCCGAGGATCCCTGCCGCCGTCGCCATCGACTCCAATCCTGCCAACCCCCACAGACTGTCCCAATAATACTGATCGACCGTTCCGAGATGCTCGGCGCTCAGGCTTGGAGGGAGAAGTCCGGGTTGACTCGGCCGCGTCCGGTCGGTCTCGCCACGCTTGCGAATGATCCACTCGGCACCAGCTCGCAGGGAATTGTACATGCTCCGGAGCCAGAGCGACGATTGCGTTCGGACCGCATGACGAACGACGAGCCAGATGGCCTCACCGTTGGAATCCCATTCTCCCTCGGGTCCGCGAAAGAACCCTTCGCCCGTCTGGTAGGACGCGAACTTGCCGATCGTTTCGCGCACGCGCTTGTGATACGAGAGGCAGTCGAGCGCTTCAAGCAGCGGAGCAGCATCTCGGAACCAAAACTGGTGATAGATCCATGGCCCGGGGGAAACGAAATCGTGGTCGTGGAGCTGCAACAGGGCAAGCACGCTTGAATCGAGAAGCCGCTGAACAGATGCATCCGGAAGGCGAATGGAGCCTCCGAGACCGCGCTCTGTGCGCCACCGACGTATGTGTTCCTGGTTCCTCCGGTCAAATGAGATGCGCCACTGACGTCGTGCCGGAAGGGAGCGGAGGGCTTGTTCATGGCCGAGTGCGATACTGGAGTGGATGGAATGCTCGGAACCCGGGGAAAGAACGAAGTCGAACGCTGCGATCGCATGACCGAGACCGGTCTTGCAGCGCATTTCCGACGGGGCATCGAACGGTTCCCACCGTCCCGTTGATTCGATCACACGGCGGATCCGATCGGCCAGATCCTCGCGCTCGTCTCCCACGGCCGTCCAGTGAGGATCCTGGGCGAAGACGACGGCGAGTGTTCCATTGACATCGATATGCCGGCGCGTGGGGAACGCGACGTTTCGTATAGGGGAGATCCCTTCCGGATTGAACGGGCGAATGGCGGCAAAGATCGTTCCCCGGACCTCTTGGACAGCGCGGTTCTGCACCCTCGCCTCTGTGAACAACACATCCAGCGAGCGTTGTGTTGGCTCGACGAAACTGAAGAGAGTGAATGAGATCGAACCGTATTCGAACGAGGTGTGCACAGCAGGCCGCTCGGAGTCGAGCCATTGCTCCACCGATGCCATGAGGGACGGAAAGAAAATCCTATCTCCAACGACGAGCCAGTGATCGAGCGACCATTCGCGGGGAAGCGGTGTGACCAACCCTCGTGGATCAACGATTGCTTCGTGGCGTCCATGTGGACTCCCAATGATCGTCCAATTGCGATGGGTGCCGTTGACCAGGAGGGGATTCTGCGCCCGGGGTTGGAATGATACATCAGCCGGGTCAAGTTGCCCTGAGCATCGTACTGGTAGGACTCCGTATTCCCCAGCGGGTCCGTCCAGGAGATCATCCGCGCGTCTTGCCAGCCGTAGGACTCGCGGGCACCGGTGGGATGAACCAACTGCGTGAGGTGGCCGCTGTCG
>JALONE010000177.1:1472-5813 GCA_025455125.1 Bacteroidota bacterium | reverse complement strand
CCTGTGTTTTGTGAGTGGAGGAGTTTTCCTTTTGCATCCAGGACGAACAGATGCGGATAGCCGGCGACTTGCGGGTATTCGCTCAACACCTTTTCGTTCTTGTTCTCCTTGCTCACATTCACCTTGACGACGATGTAGTTGTCGAGCAAGTATTTCTCGAGGTCGGGGTTCTTGATGTAGAGCGAATCAAGCCGATGACACCAGATGCACCATTCGCCGCCGACATCGAGGAGGACGTGTTTCCCTTCCTTCGCGGCGACTCCGACCGCTTTCGCGATATCGCTCGCCGCATCGCGTGCCGGAGCGAATTTCGTGCGGGCCGGTGAAACCGGATCGTCGCCGCCCGCGAGCAGCGTATTCGCACAGGCGAACGCCATGAGAACAACCATGACCGCAAACATCTTGCTAGAACGCAGTTCCATCTACTCCTCCGTCGATTGTGCTGTATCGATGATCGCAGGCGCAAGCCAATACCGGCGTGCAGTATCTTCCTTAGCAAAGATCCAGAGTACGTCGATCGGGCGGCCTTCCCACCTGCCGGACCGCGTGTCTGCAGAGACGTCACCGATCCGGAACACGTTCGTCTTCGCGATCGCGACATAACTCTCACCTTGCAGCATCTCCATACCAGCCGCGGCGGCAAGACCGACTCCGATCCCCGCGATGACCTGTGGCTGCTTGAGGATCTGCGTCGCGACCTTCGACAACGCCTGTTCGGTCCCCATCGCCATCCCGCTTTCGACCTTGCGTACGCTCGTGTCGGCAACGGCAACTCTGCTCGTGTCGCGGATCGCTCCGGAGTCGAGCCCGACCATCCGTCGTAGGACGCCGTAGGCCGTCTGCGCGTCGGCGATGCTTCGCTCGATCATTCTTCCAGTGTCCACCTTCGCGGCGGCATCCGACAGCCGCTTCAACTTGGCAGAGAGTGAATCGGAAAGCCGGAAATACAAGCGGTAGTACCCCGCATCCCGATACTTCCGGTCGAAGGCCATCAAGCTCTCAGGCTGGGCGATGTGACCGACATCGCTCACGGGGATGAGCTCGAAGTCCGCCTCCTCGTGCAGGGTCCATTCCTCCTCGCGGCCATCCGACAAGGCCAGCTCACCGCCATGCAGAAGCTTGCTGGTCAGCGCCCATTCGTTGAGGTAGCCGTCGACCCCGACAAAGGCCGCGACCGCCAAGACAACCGCGATAAGGACCGTCTTGACCGCCGAGCGAATCCGCTCACCAAACGGTTTTCTGGGTTCCTGGCTTTTCGTCATGACGTCCTCGCTCGAACGTGTTCATAAAGGTGGCATTCGAAGTATGAAAATGCAAGGGGCGTTTGACTCTCATGCGCCATATGATTACTATTTTTTTCAGCCAAATTGGATCTTCACGTACACAGGATCAATCTATGAAGTGCTTCAGAGATCGCCTCGAACGCGAGGTCATTGTCTTCGACGGAGGAACGGGAACCTATCTGTACGACAAAGGGGTGTACATCAACCGTTGTTTCGAGGAGCTCGTCCTCACGAATCCGGAACTCGTCGCCGAAGTGCACCGGGACTATATCAATGCCGGCGCCGACGTGATTGAAACGAACACCTTCGGGGCGAACCGGTTGAAGCTGGCGGCCCACGGCCTCGAGTCTAAGGTCCACGAGATCAACGTGAAGGCGGCGCAACTCGCCCGGTCGATCGCGAAGGACTCCGCTTGCGTGGCCGGTTCCGTCGGACCGCTCGGCGTAGAGATCGAGCCGTTGGGCAAATTGGCGTACGATGAAGCGAAGGACCTGTTTGCCGAACAGATCAAGGGGTTGTTGGAAGGCGGAGTCGATCTGATCACGTTCGAAACGTTCCGGCTGGTGGAGGAACTCGTGCAGGGAATCCGGGCCGTTCGGGAATTGAACGCCGAGATCCCGATCATGGCGCAGGTGACGATCAACAGCGAAGGAAATCTCCTGTCCGGGGAATCCCTCGAGCGCTTCGCGGAGGAGATGGCGCGGTACAAGGTCGACGTCATCGGCCTGAACTGTTCGGTCGGTCCGCGTTTGATGCTCGACGCGCTCGAGCGTCTGCGCGAACTCACCACGATTCCCATCTCTGTTCAACCGAATGCCGGCATGCCCCAGAACATCGGCGGCCGGATCCTCTACATGACCTCGCCGGAGTACATCGCGGAGTACGCGAAGCGGTTCATTCAAACGGGCGCGGCCATCGTCGGCGGGTGCTGCGGAACAAATCCGACGCACATCAAGGCGATCCGTCGGGCGGTGCAGGCACTCCAACCTGCGAAGCGGATGGACATCAAGGTCGAGTCCCTGAAACTGGAGAAGCCTGATGAGGTGCGGATCGTTCCGAAGGAGGAGAAGTCACGGCTCTCCAACCGGCTTGCACGCGGCAAGTTCGTGAAGCTGGTGGAACTGGTGTCGCCGAAGGGGGTCTCCGCGGAGAAAGAGATCGAGAAGGCACGGACGCTGTTCCATTTCGGCATCGACGGGATCAACATTCCGGACGGACCGCGCGCGTCAGCCCGCATGTCTGCGCTGGCACTTGCAGTCCGTATTCATAGCGAGGTGGGGATCGAGCCGGTGCTCCATTTCGCCTGCCGTGACCGGAATGTGATCGGCATGCAATCCGACCTCCTCGGCGCGTGGGCGCTGGGGATCCGGAACATCCTCGCGATCACCGGGGACCCGCCAAAGCTCGGCAACTATCCGGATGCGACCGCGGTGTTCGACGTCGATTCGATCGGACTCACCAATCTCCTCAATCGGCTGAACCACGGATTGGATCTCGCCGGGAATCCCATTGGCGCGCCCTCCGGTTTTTCCATCGGGGTCGGAGTCAATCCGGGGGCGATCAATCTGGACGACGAACTGCGGCGGTTGGATTGGAAGATCGAAGCCGGAGCGGAGTACATGATCACGCAGCCGGTGTTCGACATCAGCATCCTGGAGAAGTTTCTGAAGCGGGTGGAACACATCAAGCTTCCGGTCCTCTGCGGCATCTGGCCCCTTGTCTCATACCGGAACGCAGAGTTCATGAACAACGAAGTGCCCGGAGCCTCGGTACCGGAGCGGATCCTGGAGCGAATGCGGAAGACCGGTTCGAAGGAAGAGGGATTTCGCGAAGGGGTGCAGATCGCGAAGGAAACGTTTCAGGAAGTGCGGTCGCGAGTGGCGGGGGTTCAGATCGCCGCACCGCTGGGACGTGTGGACGCAGTCACCACAATGCTGGAGGAATAATGACCTCAACAGTGCCAGGAGCGGGAATCGAACCCGCACTCACCTTGCGGTGAACGGGATTTTAAGTCCCGTGCGTCTACCAGTTCCGCCATCCCGGCAAGAAAGTTGGAAAGTGAAGAGTGAGGAAGCGGGGAAAGTTTACGGAACAGGGAAAAGATGTCGAATAGGAAGTTGAAAGACCACCAGAAATGCGAATGCGGGACGGAGTTCTTTTTCCCATCCCGCATTTCGTTGTGAGCAACACAGATTCCGACCACTGATCTACACTCTCTCTCCCCGCTTCTGCTCCCACTTTCCTCACTCCCCCGCTACTGCTTCCACTTTCCTCACTTCCCCGCTTCCAACTTTCCTACTTTCCTGAGGCGCCGGGCGGATTCGAACCGCCGCATAAAGGTTTTGCAGACCTCTCCCTTACCACTTGGGTACGGCGCCATTGCTCCGTAGATCTTGGCAATTGTGGATTGCGGATTTCGGATTGTGGATTGGAATATTGTTTACAATCCGCAATCCAAAATCCCCAATTAAAAAACCCCGCTACCTGGTGGGATGGGTGGCAGCGGGGCAATGTCATAGATGTGATGCGATCACCGGTCACTTGGCAGCGGGCCGGCGAGGTGTCCCGCGCTGCGGGACAGAGCGGGAAACGGGACTCGAACCCGCGACATCAACCTTGGCAAGGTTGCGCTCTACCAACTGAGCTATTCCCGCATCAGGGGTTTTAATATACAAAAACTGTCTCCACTGCGCAAGAGGATTTTGCCTGCGAAATTGGACGAATTCACGCATCACGCGCGATGCTTGAGCTTCAGTTCGCGATACGATCCGGCTTCCGTCTTCATCAAGTCGACATCAAACGCATCAACGAGTTTCTCGAACATCCCTCTTGCCTGTCGCTTCCCTTTGTCGACAACAACTTCAAATTCCAGAAAATTTCCGAGTCCGCTCACGCGGTCGATATGGATTCGGGCGTTCCGGAACAAGTACAATCGGCGCGTTTTCCTGACCACGACCTCCCGGCCGAACATGTGCGCCAGCAAGGAATCCATTGCACGGGGATCGCTAACGGGAAGAACGGAATAGCGGGAATACCGAGAGCCGCGGGAACTCGGACG
>JALONE010000177.1:0-1459 GCA_025455125.1 Bacteroidota bacterium | reverse complement strand
ACTCGGACGGTCATAGAGGATATGTTCAGACCGCTTCCCATTGATCTGACGGAGCTTCATGCGGCCCGAGGGAACGCAGTAATACGTGTCAACCTGCCTGTGGATCCCAGCATCGCGAGCCCCCAGTCGGCGAGCCGATGCAACGACACTGCGGACCGATCGGATCCGCATCTTGAGCTCGAGGTTGGATGCGACGCTCAGCGGTTGATCTCCAGGATCTTGTATTCGAGTGAACCAGCGGGAACCGTGATCTTCACGACGTCCCCTTGCGCCTTTCCGAGAAGGCCTTTGCCGATCGGAGACGTCACCGAGATCTTGTTCTTGTCGAAATCGGCCTCTTCCGTCGCGACCAAACGATACTCAATGACCTCTTTCGTCCGGGAATCCTGCACCTTCACGAGAGAAAGAATATACACCTTGTCATTCGGGAGCGAACTGCTATCCATCGGAACGGCCCGAGACAGGGTCTCCTCCAGCTTCGCGATGCGGAGTTCGAGGTGTTGCTGCTCTTCCTTCGCCGCATCGTATTCCGCGTTTTCGCTCAAGTCACCGTGACCGCGCGCTTCGGCGATCTTCTGGGCGATCTCCGTGCGTCCGCGTCCTTTCAGTTCACGAAGATCCCTCTCCAGCTCGGTGAGCCGCTCGCGGGTCAAATAGACCTTACCGTTGTTGTTCTCTCCCATACCACTCCCTCAAACGAAAAAAAATCCCCTCGGCAGTCGTACGGCCGAAGGGGCTGTACCCAAAAACAAAAGCCATCATCCAGAGTCAGAGGTTGGGATGGTGGCTATCGACGCTGAAATATAAACACATTTCGCGGTTAGACGCAAGGAAAATCGAAACGGGGAAATGGGAGCAGAGTCAAAAGGGGGCAAGGATCACTTGCTCTCGCCGGTTTTCCGCTCTCCGCCAACCAGAATCAAATGACCGAGTTTGTCACGCTTCGCCTTCAGATACCGCTCATTGTGGCGGTTCGGCTGGATCTCCAGCGGAACACGCTCGACGATCTCCAGTCCGTAGCCGGAAAGCCCGACGACCTTCTTGGGATTGTTCGTCAGAAGCCGCATCTTTCGAACACCGAGGTCGTGCAGGATCTGCGCTCCGAGCCCGTAATCACGAAGGTCTGCCCGAAATCCTAGGCGCTCGTTCGCCTCGACCGTGTCAAGGCCCTCGTCCTGAAGCCGATACGCCTGCAATTTGTTCGTGAGGCCGATGCCGCGTCCCTCTTGACGCATGTACACCAGGACGCCATTCCCCGACCGTTGAATCAACTCCAGCGACGCGTCCAGCTGTGAGTTGCAGTCGCATCGCAGAGAACCGAAGACATCGCCGGTCAAACATTCTGAATGCACGCGAACGAGAACCGGCTGGTCGGCGTTGATCGTTCCCTTGACCAGCGCCAAGTGCTCCTTCTGATCAAGATCGCTCCGGTACAGATGCAGGGTGAACTCTCCGTGAA
>JALONE010000176.1 GCA_025455125.1 Bacteroidota bacterium | reverse complement strand
CACGCGCGATGAACTCATGAAACGAACGACGACACGCCGGATCGGTATCTTCGGCGGAACATTCGATCCGCCCCATCGGGGTCACCTGCAAGTGGCGTTGGCGGCGAAGAGACAATTGAAGCTTGATCGGCTGTTCCTTGTTCCGGCGCGCATCTCGCCCTTCAAGGAAGGCCGAAAATCGACGCCGATGCGGCATCGGCTGAACATGGTTCGCGCACTGCAGAAACATGACTATGCATTTCGCGTTTCCCTTTTTGAGTTGAACCGTCGTCGGGTTTCCTTCACGGTTGATACCATTCGGTATTTCCGGAGCCGGTTTAAGAACGCCGAGATCTTCCTGATCATCGGCGAAGACAATTTTCGTCTCTTTTCGCGCTGGCATGCCCCGGACGAGATCCTGCGGATGTGCCGGTTAGCCGTTTATCGACGAAAAGGGGGCATCGGACGGCTTCCCGCAAGAACAGATGCGATCACACTGAACGGCAAGATGGTCGATATCTCCTCGACCGAGATCCGGGCGATCCGGCGAGCGAGACAGTCAATGAAGAAATGGGTACCTAAGGAAATTGAGCAGTATATTGTAGCACATGCGCTCTACCGCAATGGTCGGGAGACGAAGAAATGAAAGAGAAGTTGAAGACAACAGCGAACATCGACGATCTATACCGGGTCGTCTTCACCGATCATCATGATCCGTTCGCCGTGCTGGGTGCACACCCTGTGAAGGTCAAAGGGAAGCCGGCACTTGCCATCCGGGCATTTCTGCCTGATGCGGCAGAGGCATTCGTCGTGCGCCTCGACGGCGGGGAAGTGGTGCCCATGGATCGGATCCACGAGGAAGGGTTCTTCGAAGCGCTCTTCACAGACCGCAGCGAGCCGTTCCGCTATCGGTTGCGGAAACGTCTGCGCGACGGCCGAGAAGAGGAATTCGAGGATTCGTATTCGTTCCTCCCGACGCTGACCGATTTTGACCTGTATTTGTTCAACGCGGGGGACCATCATCGCGTCTATGAGAAGCTCGGTGCCCATTTTGCGGAGGTGAACGGCATCGGCGGCGTGCAATTCGCGGTCTGGGCACCGAATGCGCGCAGTGTGAGCGTGATCGGCGACTTCAATTTCTGGGATCGGCGCAAGCATGCGATGCGGGTGCTGGGCGCTTCGGGCGTATGGGAGATATTCATTCCGGGACTGCCGGAGGGAACGCTCTACAAGTTTCAGGTCAAGACCCAGCAGGGGTACATTCTTGATAAGACCGATCCATACGGGACGGAGATGGAGAACCGACCGCGAACGGCATCGCGCGTCAACTTCCTGCGAACGTACGGTTGGGGAGATGCGGCGTGGATGGAGATGCGCGCGAAGTCCGATCATCTGGGTGAGCCGGTGTCGGTCTACGAGGTGCACCTTGCCTCATGGCGCCGGAAGCCGGAAGAGGGAAATCGGTGGCTGACCTATCGCGAGCTGGCGCACGAACTTGTGGCTTATGTGAAGGAACGCGGGTTCACGCATATCGAGCTCATGCCGGTGATGGAGCATCCGTTCGACGCTTCATGGGGATATCAAGTCACGGGATACTTCGCTCCGACGAGCCGTTTCGGATCACCGGACGATTTCAAGTACTTCGTGGACCATTGCCATCAAAACGGCATCGGCGTGCTGCTGGATTGGGTTCCGGCCCATTTCCCGAAGGATGCTCACGCGCTCGCGATGTTCGATGGAACGCATGTGTACGAACATGCGGACCCGCGAAAAGGCGAACATCAGGATTGGGGAACGTATATCTTCAACTTCGGACGAAAGGAAGTCCGTAATTTCCTCATCGGCAATGCGCTGTTCTGGCTCGAGCAGTATCACATCGACGGCCTTCGGATCGACGCCGTTGCATCCATGTTGTACCTGGACTACTCTCGGAAGGAAGGAGAGTGGATCCCGAATGAATACGGAGGGCGCGAGAACCTCGAGGCGATCCAGTTCCTGAAGGACCTGAACAGTCTCGTGCTGCAGTACTACCCTGGGGTGTTGACGATCGCCGAGGAATCGACGGCGTGGCCGGGCGTGACCAACAGCACGCTTCACGGTGGACTGGGCTTCAGCCTGAAGTGGAACATGGGTTGGATGCATGACATGCTCGTCTATTTCTCCAAGGACCCGGTCTACCGCTCATATCATCACGAAAAACTGACCTTCGCGCTTCTGTATGCCTTCACCGAGCGATTCATGCTTCCGCTCTCGCATGACGAAGTGGTTCATGGAAAGGCCGCATTGCTTGCGAAGATGCCGGGAGACGATTGGCAGAAGTTCGCGAATCTCCGACTGCTCTACGGGCTGAAATACGGATTCCCTGGGAAGAAACTTCTCTTCATGGGGGGGGAGTTCGGACAGTGGAAGGAATGGGATCATGATGTTTCGCTCGACTGGCACTTGACCGCTTTTTCGCCGCACCAAGGGATCACCCGGTGCCTCGACGATCTGAACAGAGTGTATCGTGCTGAGGCCGCGCTGCACCAGGTCGATTTCCATCACAGCGGATTCGATTGGATCGATTTTCAGGACGCAGGCAGCAGCGTGATCTCCTTCATGCGTCACAACACGAACGGCACAGAGCACGTCTTGGTCGTGTGCAACTTCACCCCCGTTCCGCGGACAGGATACCGTTTCGGCGTGCCGGAAGCGGGTTCCTATCGTGAGCTTCTCAACACCGATTCCACGTTCTATGGCGGGAGCAATATCGGGAATGCCGGTGCAGTCGCATCAGAGCCTGTGCCGTACCACGGGAATCCTCAATCGATCGTGGTGACGCTTCCGCCGTTGGGCGCCATCTTCCTGAAGAAGACCGATTAACAAGGAGAAGATCGCGTGGATCCCTCCTCCTCCGATTCTGATGCACGCGACGGCCAGCAGCCGCGTCGGCGTTGGATCATCGGCGCGATCGCGGTGGTCCTCGGCGTGTTTCTCCTCTTGTTCCAATGGCGTGAGGCGCGTCCCGCTCTTCCGGATCATCTTGGCGCGTACGCGCTGACTCGCGTCTTGAGCGGCCCCGACGCCCGGCAGATAGTCGACCGTCTTCATGCATCTTCCGTGGCTCCGACGGACAACGTGATCGGCGAGTATCGCCGTGGTGAGCGACGGGCAACAGTGTACGTCTCGATGTACGACGATGTTCGTCTTCCGGAGCTCCGATACACGCAGATGCACGAGCGACTCGCGACGACCTCCACACCGTTTCAGGAACTGTCGGAACGGACCCTGGGGCCGCTTCGCTATTCGACGTGCGTCGGGGTCGGCCAGCGCCATTATTTCTTCGCCGTCGATCGTCGGCTGGTATGGCTCGCGATCGACCCGCCGGACGCAGACACTGTTTTTGAAGAGTACTGTTCAATAGCTGTAGACTGATAGAGAAGAGAGATCACCATGTTGGTCGCCGCAGTGCAGACAAGGCCGAGGTTCGGGGAACCCGCATCGAATGTCCGGCAAGCTATCACAATGATGGAGAATGCCCCGGCCGAGATCTACGTACTGCCGGAGTTGTGCACGAGCGGATATGTCTTTGCGGAGCAATCGGAGGTCGAGAAACTGGCGGAGCCAATCGATGGTCCGTCGATCAAGACCTTTGTCGAATTTGCCGCGCGTCGCGGTGTCTACGTGGTTGCAGGATTCGCGGAACGGGCGGAACGGATCTACAATTCCTCCGCGCTGATCGGCCCTGAAGGAGTGATCGGCGTGTATCGGAAGATCCATTTGTTCGACCGGGAGAATCTGTTCTTCGCGCCTGGCGACAAAGGATTTCCGGTGTTCGAAACGCGGTTCGGGAAGGTCGGCATGATGATCTGCTTCGACTGGTTCTTCCCGGAAAGCGCTCGATCGCTCGCGCTCGGCGGTGCGGACATCATTGCGCATCCGTCGAACCTTGTCTTGCCGTTTTGTCCCGATGCGATGGTCACGCGTTGTCTGGAGAATAGGGTCTTCGCCATAACGGCCAACCGCGTCGGCGAGGAATCTCGCGGCGGACACACGTTGTCCTTCATTGGCCAGAGCGAGATCGTCCGTCCAGATGGTGTGATCGTGAAGCGGCTCGGCGGCATCGATCCCGGCGTTGCGATGGCCGACATTGACCTTGCACGCGCCCGGCACAAGAGGCTGAACGCATTCAACGATCTGATCGCGAGCAGACGTCTGGAACAGTACAGGTATGATGATGAAAGAGGCGAAACTGTTTATGACAATTCAATTAAGGGAGAGCCGATCGGTGTGCCCAAGATTCTCAATATGTGGGAAATGATGCCTTTCTGGAAAGCATTCTTAACAGAGCTAGGTTTTTCTCCTGTATTCTCTGACCCTACAAACAAAAAAACGATCAG
>JALONE010000175.1 GCA_025455125.1 Bacteroidota bacterium | reverse complement strand
CGGGGATGCCAGCGAAACTTCGCCAGCGGTTCCGATTCAACAACAAACTCAGCAAAGACTGCAGGATGGGAGCGGAACAGGTAATCAAGCGCAGAGCCAGAATCAAGGAGGCATCTCACGCCGTTCGTCACAGCATCATTGCCTTTCCCTTGAACTAGCTTTACCTTGGCACGTTCAATTTCCCCTCGCATTCAGCAAGGAGCCGCACGATGAAATCGCGTTCATTTCCTTCCATACTGCTGGTCCTGCTCGTCGTCCTGCTGGCGGGGATCGGTCAAGCCCAGCCGGTCGACACCACTTTCTTCAAAGAGCACTACACGAAGATGGAGATCATGATCCCGATGCGGGACGGAGTTCGGCTGTTCACGGCCGTGTACGTTCCGAAAGACACCATCACCAAGCATCCCACCATGATGCTCCGCACGCCGTACAGCTCGGGACCGTATGGCATCGACCGATTCCCGAATCGATTACCGAACACGATGACCTTCTATGCGCGGCGTTCGTACATTCTCGTCACACAGGATGTCCGCGGCCGGTTCATGTCCGAGGGAGATTTCGTCGACGTGCGTCCGTACAAGCCGGTCAAGAAGGACAAGATCGACACCGACGAATCGACCGATGCGTATGACACCGTGGAGTGGCTTGTCCGAAACGTCCCGGGGAACAATGGCAAGGTGGGAATCAAAGGTACTTCGTATCCCGCATTCTACGCGTGGATGGCAACGATCGACGCGCACCCGGCGGTCAAGGCGACCTCGCCGCAAGCCCCGGTTTCCGAGTGGATGGGGGGCGATGACTTCTATCATAACGGCGCATTCCTCGTCTCGCATGCGTTCGATTTCTTCTCGAACTTCGGCTGGCCGCGCCCGCAACCCGCGAAGCGCTTTCCGCCCCGGTTCCGCCACACGGGTCCGGACGGATACGCCTCGTACCTGTCGATGGGTGCGACGCGGAATCTGAATGACCGCTTTCTTCACGACAGCGTTCAGACCTGGAACGATCTCTCGAAGAACTGGATGTGGAACGATTTCTGGAGAGCGCGGAGTGTTCGTCCGCATTTGAAGAACCTCAAGCCGGCGGTTCTCGTGGTTGGAGGATGGTACGACACAGAGAATCTGTGGGGCGCGCTCAACAGCTACGCATCCGCAAACACGCAGAACTCCGACAATGCGATCTCGCTGGTGATGGGTCCCTGGCCGCACGGCTGGTGGGATCTCGCCGGTCTGGATTCACTCGGAGACATCAAGTTCGGTTCCGTCACAACACAGTACTACGCCGAGAAGATCGAAGTCCCCTTTTTCGAACACCATCTCAACGGAGCGCCGGACCCATCGACCGCGGAGGCGTCCGTGTTCGTCACAGGGACGAACGAGTGGCGTCATCTTTCCGTCTGGCCCCCGACATCTCGAACCGCGCGTTCTCTATTCTTGAGGGAGAACGGGACGCTTGCTTTTGATCCACCGGAGCAGAAACAGCAGGAGTTCGACGAATACATCAGCGACCCCGCCAAGCCGGTCCCGTACACGGGAAAGACCACCCATTGGTACGACGGTTCCTTCATGAACGAGGATCAGCGGTTCGCCTCCCGCCGTCCGGATGTGCTCGTCTACCGGACTGAGCCGTTGGCTGAAGACGTAACGCTCGCCGGTCCGATTGATGCGAGCTTGTTCATTTCAACCTCCGGCACCGATTGCGACATCATTGTGAAAGTGATCGACGTTTTCCCAGACACAGTCCGCGGGCGTTCCTCCTCCGGAATCCCTCTCGGCGGGTATCAGATGCTCGTTCGCGGCGATGTGCTCCGCGGGAAATTCCGGAAGAGCATGACGAACCCTGAGCCTTTTACGCCCAATACGGTCACGCCGACTTCCTTCCGACTCCAGGATGCCTTCCATACTTTCAAGAAGGGGCATCGGATCATGGTCCACGTTCAGAGCACATGGTTCCCCATGATCGATCGAAATCCGGGGCGATTTTTGAACATTTTCGAGGCTCGCGACGCAGACTATCAGAAGACCATCCAGCGCGTGTATCGATCTTCCACTCATCCATCTGCAATTCGATTCAGCGTAACGCCTTAGAACGCTCGCCCTCCTTTCCCCCCGCGGGAGTCTGCTGCGGGGGGCTTCTTGACAAGCAGGCAGGTTTTTGCGATACTAGAGTATCATCATTCCGAGGGGGGACTGGATAGTCTGACGAACCGCGGCATTCGGAGATTGAGGGAGGCCCACTATGCGAGGGAATTCGTCCACCGATTTCTGCCTCCACCGGATCTTCGCCGCGGTTCTGGTGACCTCCCTGCTCTCTGCGTTCTCCTTTCCGCTCCACGCGCAGCCTGAACCGGCCGACACACTTCTCACGTTCTCGCTGTCCGACCTGATGAATCTTCCGATCACGATCGCATCCAAGAAAGCCCTGGGATTGCGCGAGGCTCCCGGTATCGTCACGGTCGTCACGCGGGAGGAGATCCAGGCGATCGGCGCCCGCGACCTCATCGATATCCTTCGCCTCATTCCCGGCTATGAGTTCGGCGTCGACGTGGAAGGCGTGGTCAGCGCCGGCATCCGGGGCAACTGGGCGAACGAGGGGAAGATGCTCGTCATGCTCGACGGCCTCGAATTGAACGAATCCTCGTACTCGACAATCCATCTGAGCAATCGATTGGACATCGATCATATCGAACGGATCGAGATCATCCGGGGTCCCGGGTCCGCGATCTACGGCCGCTACGCCGAGCTGGGAGTCATCAATATCATCACCAGCGACCGCACGTCGCCTGGAGGAATTCGCATCGGCGGAGCGTACGGGATGTTCGCGAATGGATTGAGCCGACGGTCGCTCGGCGCACAGGCCCGCATGCGGGACTCGAGCATGAGTCTCTCCATCGGGATCTTTGCCGGCGCTGTAAACCTGAGCGCGAACTCGTACATCGATCCGAACGGCGTACGCATCGACGACGCTGTGACCTATGCGCCGCTGAGTCTCACGCTCGGGGCGACATCCGGATCCTTTTCCACGCAGATGTTCTTCGAGCAGTTCGGCATCATGCAGCGCGATGCCTTCGGAACGGTCATCCCGGCCGTCGCGAATGACTTCAATGCCGTCATCGCATCCGCCAAGTACGACCTAGTGTTGAATGACGAATTCACGGTCGTCCCGCATGTCTTCTACAAACGGGAGACGCCGTGGAACAAAGAGAATCCCCTGGCGGCCTCTCTCCGATTGTACTACGCGACCGTCGTGGAGCGCATCGCAGGGGGAGTCGTCGTGCATTATGACACGACAAGCCGGCTCAACCTGCTGTTCGGCCTGGAAGCATATCAGGAACAGTCGGAATCCCTGGCCGATTCCGCGTTCGGCGTTTGGACCAATCCCGCCGCGGGCTCCATCTTGTTTCGGAACATCGCCCTGTACTCCCAGCTCTATTCGCAGAATGACTTCGCGAACCTGACATTGGGAGCACGGTACGAATCCAACGACAGATTCGGGGAATCGTTCGCTCCCCGCATCGCGCTCACGAAGGCGATCGACGAATTCCACGCGAAGGTTCTCGTAGCGATGGCATTCCGCGTGCCGGGCATTGAGAACTACCGGACGAACGCGGCGATCAAATCGGAAAAGACGACGACATACGAAGTGGAATTGGGCTACGAATTCTCGCCGAACGTGGCGGTTCGGTTGAATGGATACGACATCCACGTGCTCAATCCCATCATCTACTTCAGAACGACATCGACGGGATTTGGCGCGTATCAGAATGGCGAGGAAACCGGGACCTACGGCGTGGAAGCCGAGCTCCGTTACCGTGATCCAGGGGGGCACGCAACGATCAACTACTCCTATTATCGGGCATCGATTCAGGCGCTGGATAACGCCCCCGTCGATGCGGCGGGACGCATCGTCAATGACGCTGAGATGCTCGGCCTCGCACCGCACAAGCTCTCGCTCTTCGCATCTCTCAACCCCTTCCAGTGCCTCACAACAAGCGCCTCCTTCACCTATCTTTCATCACGATATGGGTACGACTCATCGCTGATCCTCACGCGTTTCAATCCGTCGTTTCTGTTGAACTTGTACGTTGCGTATAGCGACCTCCTCGACGGAAAAGGAACGATCGGAGTCGGTCTGTACAATGCACTCGATTCGGATTATGCATTCATCCAGCCATACAATGGCGGTCATCCTCCGCTCCCCGCACCCTCGCGGGAATTGTGCGTCAAGCTGAGCTATCAGCTCTGACGCGCCGAAATCCTTCCCATGGTATCAAGGATCCTGTTGCTCACCATGCACTGTGCGGTCGCGCTCACCGTTGCGCGATCACAGCCCGTTTCGGTTCTTGTCGTCGCGTTCGATACGGCATCAAAGCCCGGCGTGTTCTCACTCTTCGCCTCAGATTCCCTCGCGGAGTACGATGCCATGGTCTTCTATGACACCTATCAGGCGATCAGTCAAACAGAGAAAGCAGCCTTCCTGCGGCTGTTCGATCGCGGGATCGGGTGCGTCTTTTTACATCACGCGCTCGTTTCTCACCAGGAGTGGCCCGAGTATGAAAGGATTGTCGGGGGGCGATATCATCACGCACCCTATGTTGAAGACGGCAAGAAGTATGGACCGTCGACGTACAGGCATGATCAGGATTTCACAGTGGTCATCGTCGATACCATGCATCCTGTCACTCGCGGGATGTCGGATTTCACGATCCACGATGAAACCTACATCAACTATCAGATCTTCAAGACCTCCACGCCGCTCCTGAGAACCGACTACCGCGACAGCGGAGAGATGATCGGTTGGACGAACGGCTACCGACGCTCTCGAGTTGTCTATCTCCAACCCGGTCACGACCGGAACGCATATCTGCATCCCAGTTTTCGCTCCCTCGTTCACAAGGCCATCCTCTGGGTGGCGGAAGCATCAAAGTCCCGATAGCACCCCCTTAACGACCGATTCCACTGTAACTTGCTTGCCAAAACAGCGTAGAATTACTATCTTGATTAAACCGACCGGTCGGTATATGTCGACTTCCAAAGAACATATCCTCAAGACCTCCTTCAGCCTCTTCCTCAAAAAGAGCTTCAAAGAGGTCACGATGAACGAATTGGTGAATGCGTCCGGGCTTTCCAAAGGAGCGTTCTACCACTACTTCCCGAGCAAGGAACACCTGTTCATCGAGGTGGTCAATACGTTCCTCTTCGAACAGATGATCATCGACTACGCCACGTTGAAGCAGGAGTCGCTCTGGGACTTCTACCACGATTACGCCGACCGACTCAAACAAATGCTCCTCGCTTCCCGCGAGTTCCTCAACTACACCGATGAGAAAGAGAACCTGAACTTCCTCGCCATGATGTTCGATGCGCTGAAGGTCTTCCCGGGATTCCGGGAACGGGTTCGTGAGGCGCAGACCGACGAGGTCGATGCCTGGACCGCCGTCGTGACGAAGGCGCGAAGCAACGGAGAGTTCACTTCCCCGATGTCCGACGAACAGATCGCCCGCATGTTCATCTATTCCAACGATGGGATCGGACTGCGCCTCTTGCTCTATGGCGATCTCGATGCAGTCGACCGGGAAATGATCACGCTCTGGGATAACTTCTATCGTGAGATAAAAGACTAGATGACTTCAAAGCAGTACGGAAGGAACGCAGCACGATGAGACACTCACTTTTTCTTTTTCTCCTTCTTCAGATCATGGCATGCTCAACAGTCTTCGGCCAGGTGGAACGGCGCATTGTTCATCTCTCCTGGAAGAACGCCGTCGATATGTCGCTGACCGAGAATCTCAGTCTGCGATCGAAGACGCTCGAGTACGACATGCAGAACCTGGAATCACTGAAGTCCCTCACGACGTTCCTTCCCTCCGTGAGCTATCAGGGGATCGCACAGCATAGTCTCGAGCTTCCGGTGTTCGTCTTCATGGGACAGCGCTTCGTCGTCGGTACGCCCTACACGTTCCAGCATTCCCTGAGCGCGACGCTGCCGCTCTTCGCGGGGGGAAGCCGGTGGTTCAATCATTCCATCCAGTCGTCGCTGAAGAAATCCCTCGCGGAAGAACTGAAGGGAAAGGAAGAGGAAACCGTCCTGCTGTCGCTGGAAGCATACTACGGTATTCTCCTCTCCCAGCAACTTGCGTCATCCGCGGAAGAAGCGGTCGCGGTCGCCCGGCAGAATCTGGACCAGGTCCTGAAACTCCGCAATGCCGGTACGGCGACAGAACTCGACCTCGCCCGCGCAAAGGCGCAGTACTCCTCCACGCTTCCGATGCTCGAATCCGCCCTTGCGAATCGCACCCTCTCGGCCCAACGGATGAAGACGCTACTCAACCTCCCGTTGACCGATTCGCTCGTGGTCACCGATACGCTCGGACAGATCGACTTCCTCCGAGAATTCTCGACCTTGTCTCTGGAAGAATGGAAGACCCTCTCCCGCGAGCACCGGAACGACATCAAGGCGCTCGAGTATCAACAAGAAGTAGCGCAAACCGGCATGCTGCTCGCCGCGGGGCAATTCACGCCGACCGTCGCCCTCGTCGGCAGTGTCGACCATATCGCGCCTCTCGACAATGGCCGCGTGCGGTGGTCCGATTATATCCGTTCGAAATCACTGACGCTGTCGGTCTCCTGGCCGCTGTTCGAAGGGGGACGGCGTGTGATCGACATCCAGGCGGCGAAGGTCAAGTCCGATCACATGGACCTGATGGTCCGGCAGGCACGACAAGGACTCGAGCTGGACGTCGAGCAGAACTATCATACCTTCGCGGAAGCAACGAAGAGCCTTCAGGGATTGCGGGACGCCCTGGATCAATCCGGGGAGAGCCTGCGCATCTCCAATCTGCTGTACGCGCAGGGAATGAGCAGTCAGCTGGA
>JALONE010000174.1 GCA_025455125.1 Bacteroidota bacterium | reverse complement strand
CGCTTCGTACTCTTCACGGACGTACGCACGTACGACGCGGATGCCGGACAATGTTTCCTGGGCGTGTGTGGTCAGGCGCGAGAACTGTTCCTGCCGTTCGGTGAACTTCCTGTTGATCATGTCGCCGAGTCGATAGACGACGAAGGACACGAGCGGCAGGGGGACGAGGGCCAGGAGCGTGAGCTGCCAATCCTTGATCACCATCATGGTCAGGACCATGATCAAGGTCATGAGCGTATCGGAGGGATACATGATGCCGGGACCAACGACGTTTCGGACGGCGCTGATGTCATTGGTCGCATGCGCCATCAGGTCGCCGGTCGGGGTGCGCTGGAAGTACGCGAAGGGGAGTTTCTGCAGATGCGTCAGCAGATCGTTCCGGAGGTCGAACTCAATGTGCCGGCTGACGACGATGATGGTTTGACGGGTGAGGAACGTGAAGGCACCGGCGAGAAGCGAGAAGCCGACGATCAGCCCCGCGTATGTGAGGATGTCTCCGGCATCGAGCGTTTTCGTCTCGATCCCGCGCTTCAATTCGTCCACCGCCTCGCCGAGCAGATGCGGCTGTGCGACGGTGAAGAGATTGCTGCCGATGACCGTCAGGAAGCCGAGGAAGAGCGTCCAGCGATAGCGGACGAAGTATGGTACAAGGCGTAGAAGGGATTTCATCTGAAACCGGCGAACCGTCGCAACGGACGCCTTATCCGATCACCTCGAACCGCGTGTAGGCATGAAGGGCTTTGGGGACGATGATCTTGCCTTCCGGCGTCTGATAGTGTTCAATGAGTGCGGCGACCACGCGCGGAAGGGCGAGGCCGGAACCGTTCAATGTGTGAACGATCTCAGGCTTCCCGCCGTTCCCCGGACGGAATCGAATATTCATCCGCCGCGCCTGGAAGGTCTCGAAATTGCTGCAGGACGAGACCTCCAGCCATTTCTGCTGCCCCGGCGCCCACACTTCCAGGTCGTACTTCTTGGTTTGCGTGAATCCCATGTCTCCGGTGCACATGAGGAGCGTTCGATAGGGGAGACCGAGGAGTTGGAGCAGATGCTCGGCGTCTTGCCGGAGGGATTCCAGTTCGTCGTATGAAGTCGACGGATGGACGAATTTCACGAGTTCCACCTTATCGAACTGGTGGAGTCGGTTGAGGCCGCGAACATCCTTGCCGTACGAACCCGCTTCGCGACGGAAGCAGGGGGTGTAGGCGGCATACCGGATCGGGAGTTCCGATTCGGGGATGAGTTCATCACGATGGAAGTTCGTGACGGGAACTTCGGCTGTGGGGACGAGATACAACTGATCGCGCGTGACGATGTACATCAGATCCTCCTTGTCGGGGATCTGTCCTGTCCCACGCGCGCTATCCTCGTTCACGACAATGGGGGGCGCAATCTCGCGATAGCCGCGCTGTGCCGCCTGATCGAGGAAGAAATTGATCAAGGCACGCTCCAGCATCGCGCCTTTGCCGACATAGAAGGGGAATCCGGCGCCGCTGACCTTTGAGCCTCGATTGAAATCAACGATCCCGTGTTTGTCGGTGAGTTCCCAATGCGGCTTGTACGGGAAGTCGGGTTTCGGGATTTCTCCCCAGTGGAAGACCGGCTTGTTGTCGTCCGGTGTGCGGCCGAACGGAACGGAAGGATGGGGGACGTTCGGAACCGTCAGGAGTCCTTCGTTGAGTTTCGCGTCGACGTCGCGCATCTCCTGGTCGATCTGCTGGATGCGTGTCTTCACGGTGTCCATCTCGGCGATGACGGCGGACGCGTCTCCTCCTTGCTGCTTGATCTGCGCCACCCGGCCTGAAACAGTGTTGCGCTTGGCTTTCAGCGCATCGCCTTCGTGGATAAGCGCCCGGCGCTTATCGTCGAGCGCAAGGATCTCGTCAAATTGTGCGGGGATTCCTTTTGCCTCAGCGCCCTTGCGGACGAGGTCGATGTTCTCTCGAATGAATCGGAGGTCAAGCATGTGTTGTCGTTCTCAGTATTGGGAGGAGAGTCGTTTCAATTTCGGGTGAACTGCTGGAGTTCATGCTTCAGCAGCATCAGGCCTTCGGTGACATTCATGAATCGGATGCCGAGTCTTGTTTCCGTATCCTTGGTCAACAAGCCCGAGATCATCGGACGCGGCGCGGGCTGGTTCAGCGATGAGGACGGGATGCGGTCCACAAGCGCCCCGTCGAGCCGGAACACATCGGCGATGCGCAATGCGAAGTCGTACCGGTTCAGCGATTCCGAACCGGCGGCATGGAACAGGCCGGTCGTTCCGGATTCACACACACGGATGATCGAGTTGGCCAGGTCAGCCACGTGCGTTGGGTTTCCCCATTGATCGTCGACAACGCGGATGCGCGTGCCGTCGCGCAGACTGTTGATCACCCAGATGGGGAAGCTCGGCTTCACGCGGATGCCGGTTCCGTAGAGGATGATCGTGCGGATGATCGCGTGGGGAATGTTCGCGGTGCGCACGGCATTCTCGCTGGCGAGTTTTGTCTTCCCGTAGTAGCTCAAAGGGTTGGGTTGCGCCGCCTCGTCATAGGGACCGCTCCGGCCGTCGAAAACGTAGTCGGTCGAGATGTGGATCAGCCGCGATCCGGAGCGGCGTGCCGCCTCGGCGAGATTCTCCACTCCCATCACATTGACCTTCCATGCGTCTTCACGATTGGTTTCACACCAATCGACATTCGTCGCCGCCGCAGCGTTGATGATGATCGTCGGCTGGAAGCTGCTCACCAACGAACGGACGTCGCTGCGACGCGTGATATCCAGTTGTGTATAGTCGTACGGCCGGTCGCTGAAAACGAAGTCCCGCTCCGTGGAAGTGTTCAGGACCTCGAGCTCCGTCCGAACGCTCAATTGGGCAGAAAGCCGCTGGCCAAGCAGTCCGTTGCAGCCGCAGATGAGAATGCGGTTCATCGGAGGGCTTCTTCGATCGCCGTCGCGGCGTCCGTCTGCGCGTCGCGGTATTTCACGATGACCGGCGTGGCAACGCCTAATTGATGCTGGTGCGCATACGGGCTGGTGAGCGGGCGTGTGCCCGGAACAACAACGGCCCCTTCGG
The DNA here is from genome assembly GCA_025455125.1 of Bacteroidota bacterium. GTDB lineage: Bacteria > Bacteroidota > Ignavibacteria > UBA10030 > UBA10030 > JAKAJH01. Next base: position 1,308 of record JALONE010000174.1, on the reverse strand, counting down.
GGATGATCAGCGGAACCTGCGTCGTCGCCTTGAGGATCGTCTGACGGACGAGATCATAGACGGGAGTCGAGCGGGTGAGGGTGACACCTGCGGCGATGACAGCGCGGCGCTTGACGACCGTTCCCTCGAACACGCCGGTATTCCCGCCAATGAATACATCGTCCTCGACGATGACAGGGAGTGCCTGCACGGGTTCAAGCACACCGCCGATGCGGGCGCCTGTGCTGACGTGCACATGCTTGCCGATCTGCGCGCAGGATCCGACGAGAACAAGTGAGTCGAGCATCGTGCCCTCGTCGACGTATGCTCCGATGTTCACGTACGATGGAGGCATGATGATGACGGAGCGTCCGAGGTAAGCACCGTCGCGCACGGCCGAGCCTCCCGGCACGAGACGGACATCGTGACTCACAGTCAACTTGCGCAGGGGAAACACGTTCTTGTCGAAGAAGTGCATCAACTCGTGTCCGTGGATCTCCGTCAACTCGCCGACACGAAACCCAAGGAGAATGCCCTTCTTGACCCATTCATTCACGGCCCATCCCCCGAGTTCATCGTGCCCCTTCGAGGGGAAGGCGGCGCGCACCTCGCCATTGTTCAGGAAGAAGCGGAGTTCATGAACGGCCTGCTGTGCTCCCGCCTTGTCCCTGAGTGAGGATCCCTGCGCGTAAAAGTGTTCGATGCTTTCCTTGAGGATCATGACTGTGCCTCCGGTTCGGATGCGATGCGCGAGGAAAGATCATCCAATCCTGCCAGACCGCTGAAGGTCGCTTTGTACGCCGCAGCACGGTTCGCGACCGTTGCCGCCAGCAGGCTGTCCTTCGATTTCATGTATTGATACAGATATGCCGCGCCAAGCACATCACCGCACCCCGTAGGGTCAACGGTGGCGCCGTACGAAATGCCGGGAATATCGTGGTATGTCAGCTTCTTGTGAATGTCCTGCGTGACAAGCGTAAGGCCCTTGCTGCCGCGCGTGATCATGAGCGCGTCCACCATCAAGGGCATCAAGTGATTGATGAGTGTTGTCTCGTCGTAATGTTCTGCCGACAGGCCGTGCGCTTCGGTTTCACTCATCTGAACACCGTGGAGCATGAAACACCAGCGGCGCCAATCGGTCAACGGGCGCGGAAACCGCTTGAAGTCCTGGTCGATGCCGAGCGTCAACGCATGGAAATCGAAGTGGATCGGCACGCGACGTTCCCGGACCTCCATGCGGAGGTAGTCGAGTGTTTCCAGCGTGATGTCCGACCCGGAGATCATGTTGATGAGAACGCCGTCTGCATCGAGGAACGGCTTGATGCGATT
>JALONE010000173.1 GCA_025455125.1 Bacteroidota bacterium | reverse complement strand
CATATCCTCGATCAACCGTGTGGCGTGGCCGATACGATGCGCGCCGCACCATTGCACGGCCTGCCAGATGGATTCCTTCCCGAACGCTTCCCCCGCATGCACGGTGATGTTGAAGTTCTCGCGCTGAATGTAGTGGAACGCGTCGACGTGCTTCTTCGGCGGATAGCCCCCTTCCTCCCCCGCCAGGTCGAAGCCGATGACGCCGCGGTTCCGGAAATCGACCGCCAACTCTGCCATCTCGACGGAGATCGCGGGATCCATGTGGCGCATCGCGCAGATGATGATGCCGTAGCCGACGCCGAAATCTTTCTTCCCGCGCTCCAGTCCTTTCAACACGGCCATCACGACCTTGTGCGGATCAAGTCCTTTCGACGTGTGGAAGATGGGAGCGAACCGCGTCTCCAAATAGACGACGCCGTCCTTCTTCATATCTTCCAACGTTTCGTACGCGACGCGTTCAAGCGCTTCCTCCGTCTGCATCACACCGCACGTGTGTTCGAATCCCTCGAGAAAGAGGGGGAGACTCCCCCGCGTCGCACCGCGATGGAACCAGTCCCTCAATTCTTCCGGGTCCGTCGTCGGGAGCTTGGCATACTTCTGCTCTTTGGCGAGTTCCAGAACCGTCTCCGGCCGAACGCCGCCGTCAAGATGATCATGCAGAAGCACTTTGGGAAGCGTGCGGAGAAAGTCTTTTTTCAGTTTCATCACGAAAGTGTCCTTTGTGATCAGTGATTAAGCCGATGAGCCGGTGAGCCGTTGAGCCATTGAGCCGGTGAGTCTGTGAGTAGAACATCGACGCTTTTACTCAAAGGCTCAAATACTCCTTCACTTCAATCCCCCAACCCTTCTCTCCACCTCGTTCACAACATCCCCCGCGCGAAGGAGTTCCAGCGCGGCCTGGATGTCCGCATGAATGATGCGGTCCTTGTCAAGGTACGGGATGTGATCACGAACGACGGCATAGGCGGCTTCGACGCCGGCTCCGGCAGGAAGCGGCGTTCCTCCGTTCAAGGAACGGGCGAAGTCGAGTCCCTGACAGGCGCAATAGAGTTCGATGGCCAGGACGGTCTCCGCGTTCTGCAGGACCCTCCACGCTTTCTGCGCGCTGATGGACCCCATGCTGTTGTGGTCTTCCTGATTCGCCGAGGTTGGAATAGAATCGACGCTTGCCGGATGACAGAGCACCTTGTTCTCCGAAACGATCGATGCGGCCGTGTACTGGGCGATCATCAATCCGGAATTGAGTCCGCCATGCTGGGTCAGGAAGCGGGGCAATCCGCTCAGCGAGCCGTTCACCAGCCGCTCGATGCGGCGCTCCGAAATATTCGCGTATTCGGACAATGCGATGGCAAGGAAGTCCATTGCGAGCGCCATCGGTTGGCCGTGAAAATTTCCCCCTTCCAGGTGTTCGCCGTCCTTCGGGAAGATGAGCGGATTGTCGTTCGCTGAATTGATCTCGACCGTGACCTTGTCATACACGTATTCGATCGCGTCGCGCGAAGCACCATGCACCTGAGGGATGCACCGGATGGAATAGGCATCCTGCACGCGCGTGTCGCCATGCCGGTGCGATTCTCGCAGTTTGCTCTTTGCCATCATGCGCCGGAGGTTCGCGGCGACGTCTTGTTGTCCGACGTATGGACGAAGCTTGTGGATGCGCGCATCGAACGCCGTGTCGCTTCCCCGCAATGCTTCCACGCTGATCGAGGCAATGACGTCCGCCACTGTTCGAAGCGCGCGTGCGCGATGCACCGCGAGCGCCGCAAAGGAGGTCATCATCTGCGTTCCATTGATGAGCGCGAGACCTTCTTTCGCGGTGAGCCGGATCGGCTTCATCTTCTGACGGTTCAAGACAGAGCTGGCCGTGTGCACCTTCAGCTCGCCGGTCTTCTTGTTGCGCAGATACACGCGTCCGCGACCGATCATCGGCAGCACCAAATGCGACAACTGCACGAGATCGCCGCTCGCACCGACCGAGCCTTGCGACGGCACGACCGGGAGAATATCCCGATTTAAGAATGTCGCAAGCCGCTCGACAGTCTCCAACCGAATACCGGAATGTCCTTTGGCGAGCGCGTTGATGCGGAGCGCCATCATCGCGCGGACGATCTCCGGCGGCAGTGGTTCACCCGCTCCGGCGGCATGACTGAGAATGAGGTTCTCCTGCAGCGTCTCCAGTTTGTCCAGGTCGATCCGCACGTTGGCGAACTCGCCGAAACCCGTCGTCACGCCGTAGATCCGTTCTTCGCGGCTCACCCACTGCTCGATCATTCTTCGAGCGACACGAATGCTCTGCTTGGCGGCGGGCGCGAGGACGACCTTCGCTCCGGAGCATGCGATTTCGTTCAGTCGAGGAATCGTGAGGGAACTGCCGTCAAGTGAGATCGATTTCATGCGAGGGTGCATATCATGCGATGGGAAAGGACAGAACGAGTGGAATAATTTACAAGCCGATGCACTGAAAAACAACAGAAATTGTCGAAAATGCGCAGAAAATCGCACCCCCGCTCTTTGACTTTGCTCGTGAATCTGGTTATCATCTGTTTGTAATTTTTACTCACCATCGCTGGATGCCATATGAGCGACGAAAAGACGACCGTGCTTGTGGCTGACGATGAAGATCCGTTCCGACAGACGATCGTTGCGTGGTTGTCGGAAGAAGGCTTTGATGTCGAAGAAGCTGCAGACGGACTCGAAGCGATCAAGCGCGTCCAATCGCGGGATTTCGAACTCGCGCTCATTGACATCAAGATGCCCGGTGCGAACGGCCTTGAGGTTCTGCGCTACATCAAGAAGAACTCCGCCGAGACCGAGGTGGTGATGATGTCTGCCATGGCAGATGTGGGCATGGCCGTGGAAGCGATGAAGATGGGGGCACGGGAATATCTCGCCAAACCGCTCGACATGGAGCAGCTGGTGCCGATGCTCCGCTCCATCATGAAGCGCCGCGACGCTGAAGAACGCATCCGCCGCATGCAGTCCGAACATACCGCCCGCCTGCTGTTCGATCTCCACAACCCTATCGCCGGTCTGCGGCAAAGCATTGGGTATCTTCTCAAGGGAATGGCCGGTCCGGTCGGTGACCATCAACGCGAATTGCTGGGCTACATGACGACCTCCATCGACAAGGTCATCTCGCTCCTGAATGACATGATGGACCTGACGAAACTCGAAGGGGGCCGCGTTCGACTGAACAAAGGCATCAGCAGTGTCGTTGGCACGATTCAGAACATCACGAATGAATTCCGCGTCCCCATCGAAGCCGCAAAGGTGACGCTCGACGTCTTCACCGAAGACGAACTCCCGTCTATCGAATACGATGCGGAGAAGATCGAACAGGTCCTGCGCACGTTCCTCGACAACGCGCTCAGTCATACGCCGACGCAGGGAGCGATCGTTGTGCAAGCGCGAAAGGTCGCAATGGTCCTGGAGGAGGGACAGCAGCCATCGGATCACGTCATGGTCTCGGTACTCAACACCGGTCCGGGCATTCCCAAGGAAGCACTTCCGCTCATTTTCGACCGGTACCGCGACCTCGTGAGCGGCAACAAGAAGGACAAATCGACCGGCCTCGGCCTCATCATCGCCCAGCGCATCATCGTGACGCACAACGGAAAGATCTGGGTGGAATCAGAGGACGGCTAAGGGGTGACATTCTCGTTCGCCCTTCCGATCCGGTAATCATCGAGAACCGCATGCGTAACGAATCCATCTCCATTCTGGCCGTCGACGACGAAGACGCTTTTCTGATGGTGCTTGAGGCTGTCCTCAAGGAGCAGGGATACCAGATCGACCTCGCGGCCGACGGCGTGCAAGCCATCAACATGCTGCAGAACAAATTGTATGACCTCGTCCTCCTCGACGTAAAGATGCCCCGGGTCGACGGGATCGAAGTGCTCCGATTCGTCCGCGAGCATTTCATGGACACGCAAGCCGTGATGCTGACCGGCATCAGCGACGTTCGCCTGGCGGTCGAATGCATGCAATTGGGGGCCTTTCATTATCTCACCAAGCCCTACACCGCGCAGGAGATGCTGACCGTGATCGACCGGGCGCTCGAGCGAAAGCGCCTGCTGGTGGAAAACAAGGTGCTGAAGAGCGAGATCGCGCGTCATGCCTACTCGGGGAACATCGTGGGCAACAGCAAGCCGATGCTCGAACTGCTGAACATCGCCGCACGCGTGGCCCCAACCGATTCGACCGTGCTCGTTCAGGGTCCGAGCGGAACGGGGAAGGAACTCATCGCGAACTTCCTGCATCAGAACAGCCTCCGCAAGGATCGGCAGTTCGTCGCATTGAACTGCGCTTCGCTTCCCGAATCGTTGCTCGAGAGCGAGCTCTTCGGTCACGAGAAGGGAGCGTTCACCGACGCG
>JALONE010000172.1 GCA_025455125.1 Bacteroidota bacterium | reverse complement strand
TTCGCCACCCAGAAGGTGGGATGGAATCCTTCCGTGAATGACGCCAACCGAGTCCGCAAATTCACAGGGGAGACTCCTTTCACATGTGACTGAACAGAAGTTACGACAGAATGTCCTTGCGCAAAAAGACCGCCCAGGCGCCGGCCACCGCGACGATGGAGTACCCGGCAAAATAGAGCAACGCCGTGGCGATCCGTTCCCAGGAGATGGGATCCTCGAAAGGCCGCTGCCAGATGTCCAGATAGTACGTGAAGAAATGCGTTCGAACGGATTCGAGCACTTCGACCGGGAGCGCCGTCAGGACCATGAAGGTGATCAACACGCCCATCGTCGCAACGATCGGGCCGATCGCGTTCTCGACGAACGAGGAGAAGAAGAACGCGATGGAACTCACCGTGATCATCGAGCAACACGCGAACAGATACGCGAGCGCGAACCGCCAGAGGACTTCCCCTTCAGGAAGGATCGTGATCTGTCCCCCGCGCGCGAACAGAAGAAGGTCACCGCGTCCCAAGAGGAGGACCGCCAGGCCGATGCTCAACACTGCAAGGAAGAGAACAAAGACGACCGTGTAGAGCACGACCGTGAAATACTTCGCCAGAAAGATGCGCGTGCGCGACACAGGACGGGTCAGGATGAGCCGATAGGTGCCGCTCGTCGCTTCTCCCGCCAGCTGGTCCCCGGCCACGAACGAGACGAGCAATGGTATGTGGACCCACAAGCTGTTCATGATCTGATACGAAACCAGCCATCCATTGAACAGATTTCCGACGAGGACGAAGTCGCGCGCGACACTGCGGAACGCATTCGTGACGAATCTTCCCCCTTCCAGCTTCATCGCAACCTCGATGAGCGGTACGATGATCAGCACGATGAGGAAGCCGAGGTAGGTCCGCTTCTTCAGGAACGTCTTCTGCAATTCTACGAATATCAGCCGGACCATGCTACGACTCCGTTGCGTTTTCCGTGATCGACAGGAAGTACTCTTCCAGCGAGCGTCGTGGAATGATACCGCTGAGCCGGACGTTTGCGCGGACCAACGCCGCAGCGATGGCGGGCACATGCTCCCGGTCCATCGTCACCATCATCCCCGTCTCGGCAGGTTCCACCGCCTTCACAAGTCGCCGATGACGGCGAAGGACCGACTTGAGTTTCGCGAGGGGTTCTCCGGTGATGAGCACGCGATACTCGCCGCTCTTGAGCAGGTCCTGCACGGCTCCCTGCACTTTCAATTCCCCCTTGTTGATGATCGCCATGCGCGTCGCGACCATCTCGATCTCATTCAACAGATGGGAGGAGAGGATGATCGTCTTCTTCTTCTCACGCGCGAGATGGGTGATGAGTTCGCGGATCTCCTTCATCCCCTGCGGATCGAGTCCGCTGGTCGGTTCGTCGAGCACGATGAGTTCCGGATCGGAGAGCAGTGCCTGCGCGATCCCGAGGCGCTGCTTCATCCCGTGGGAATACGCCTTCACGCGATCGTTCCCCCGTTCCTTGAGTCCAACCAATTCCAGCACTTCCCAGATGCGCCGGGCGGGGACTCCGCCGTACAATGCTCCGACGATCTCAAGGTTCTTGACTGCGGAAAGGTATCCGTAGAAGTCAGGGCGTTCGACGATGCCGCCGACGGACCGCAATGCTGCCGAACGGTCTGACCGAAGCGACCGGCCGAACAGCCGCACTTCACCGGTTGTGGGCCGGATCAATGAGAGCGCCATCCGGATGGTTGTGCTTTTGCCGGCACCGTTCGGTCCGAGGAAGCCAAAGACATCACCCGGATAGACGAGGAGATTAAGATCACGGACCGCCCAGCGGGAACCGTAACGCTTGCCGAGGGAACGGGTCTCAAGGATCGGATGTTCGGACAAAGGGAAAACCTATCGTTCGATTGGGATTGTTGATAATACGACTTTTTGTTAATATTTGATTTACCACAAAGGGCGGAACATGGACTCAATCGAGCGTAAGCGCATTCTGGTCATCGACGACGAAGATTTGATCCGAACCGCGATCAGTGCGATCTTGGAGGGGAACGGATACGAAGTGGAAGAAGCGGGGAGCGGCGAAGCTGGGCTCCTGATGATCAGCGCGCGCCGGCCGGACCTGGTGATCTGCGATGTGAACATGGAGGGGCTCGATGGGTACGGCGTCCTCCAGGAACTCCAGAAGTCCCCGGAAACGGCCTCGATTCCATTCATGTTCCTGACCGGATATTCCGACCATCAGCATTTCCGCCACGGGATGATGCTGGGGGCGGACGATTATCTGCTGAAGCCGATCACCCACACGGAATTGCTGACGGCCGTGGAAAAGCGATTCGAGCGGCACTCGGCCATCCGGGCGCACTCCGAACGCAAGCTGGATGAGTTGCGCGCCAACATCAGCCTCGCCCTTCCGCACGAACTGCGAACGCCGCTGCACGGGATCCTCGGCTTCTGCAAGATCCTGCTCAACGAGCACGCGACGCTTTCTCCCGCCGACATCGCCGACCTTGCGCAACGCATCCACAAAGCCGCCGACCGGCTCCAGAGGCTCATCGAGAACTTCCTGATCTACGCCCAATTGGAGGTCATCGCTTCCGACGACCGCCAACTCACGGAACTGCGGAATGACCGGACAGACGAACCGCTTCAGTTGATACAGCTTTTAGGACGAATGAAGGCTGGACAATTCCAGCGGCTGAGCGATCTCACCGTGCGGGGTGAGAATGCCGCTGTCACGGTCTCTGATCGGACGCTCAGCAAGATCGTTGAGGAACTCGCCGACAACGCGTTCAAGTTCTCCGAACCAGGAACACCGGTGACGATCACGGTCCATGCGGCCGGAGGGAAGTTCATCTTTATTGTCGCGGATCGTGGACGCGGGATGTCGGGTATTCAGATGCAGGAATTGGGGGCCTACATGCAGTTCAACCGTCGCGTGCAGGAACAACAGGGATCCGGTCTCGGCCTCGTCATCGCAAAGCGCCTGACCGAACTGCATCTTGGGGAGTTGACGGTCGAGAGCAGTGAAGGGGTCGGCACGACTGTCCGCGTCGTGCTTCCCGCTCCTGAACCGGCCGCGTAGGTCACAACGCAGGCAACACTCGCCGCAGCACGTCGATCAGCCGCGACCACTGGTACGGCTTCTGAATGAAGCCGGCGAGTCCCAATTCGCTTATCTCCTTCATCGCATCCGATTCGCTGAACCCTGAGGACATGATCACGCGCACCTCGGGATTCTCCGCTTTCAACAGGCGGAATGTTTCCTTCCCCCCCATGCCGGGCATCGACAGGTCGAGCAACACGATATCGATCTCGTGCTTGAACCGCCTGTAGATCGTCAATCCTGCCTCACCGTTCGGTGCGACCATCGTCCGCAAACCGGCCTCTCGCAAGAGGTCCACGACCACCTCCCGCACGTCGGCTTCGTCGTCCACAACGAGAACACTTCCTTTGAACTGAGATGTTGCCGGCTGAACCATCGGCGTTTCGACCGGGGCCACGAGCGTGGACGAAACAGGAAAGATGAGTTGGAAGGATGTCCCCTTTCCGAGCTCGCTCTGCACTCTGATCCCACCGTGATGGCCTCGCACGATCCCGAGGATGGCAGAAAGGCCCAGCCCTCGACCGGTGAACTTCGTCGTGAAGAACGGATCGAAGATGCGCCGCAGCGTGTCGCTGCTCATCCCGCTTCCATCGTCGTTCACCTCGAGCAGCACATACTCCCCCACCTCCACAGCATTGCCCGGCTGAGACCAAAGGGGAACATCGTCGGCACTTGCATGCATCGACTGCGTGCGAATAAGGATGCGTCCGGGCCGTTCCCCGATCGCCTCGGATGCATTGATGATAAGATTCATGATCACCTGCTGCATCTGACCGGCATCGGCGTCGATGAGCGGCAGAGGCGATGCGAGTTCCTTGTCCAGCCGGATGCTCTTGTGAACACCGACCTCGAGGAGATGGAGATTCTCGGTGATGATCGAGTTCAAGCTCAGCGGTCGGATGTCGAAGTTCCCGCGTCCGGAATAGGCGAGCAACTGACGCGTCAGCTCGGACGCTCGCTCCGCGGCTTTCTCGGCCTTCTGGAGATTGGCGAAGGCAGGACTTTCCGGCGGGACGCGCCGCAAGGAGAGCGAGATGTGACCGAGCATCGCCTGCAACAGGTTATTGAAGTCATGGGCAACCCCTCCGGCCAGCACGCCCAGGCTCTCCACCTTCTGCTTCTGCAGGAGCACCTGTTCACTCCGTTTGCGTTCGGTGATATCGCGATAGACTCCTTGAACCGCCCATCGGCCTCGCCAGGGAATACGCGCCACCGACACGTCAAGGTCGAGGATCTCGCCGCTCTTTGTCACTCCCTTCATCTCATACCGCAACGGCGGCATTGTTCCTGCATC
>JALONE010000171.1 GCA_025455125.1 Bacteroidota bacterium | reverse complement strand
TCTTCATCTATCGACTTGACAGCCATGCGGTATCCGGTGACCACAAGAAATGCACCGAAGATGTAGAGGATCCAGTGGAACTTCGCAATGAGCGCCGCACCCATAAGGATCATCGCGCCGCGCATGATGAGCGCGCCGAGAATCCCCCAGTACAGTACTTTGTGCTGATATTTGGGAGGAACCTTGAAATACGTAAACAGGAGAAGAAAGACGAAGAGATTGTCGACGCTAAGCGACTTCTCAATCAGGTAACCGGTGAAGAACTGCAGTGCAGATTCGTGTCCATACCACGCGTAGACACCGACATTGAAAAGAAGCGCGATCGCGATCCAGATGCCGCTCCAGATGAGCGCTTCACGAATGCTGATCTGGTGCGGCTTGCGATTGAAGACGATAAGGTCGAGGCTGAGGAGAGCGAGGATGAAGATGTTGAAAAGAACCCACAGCAGAATGGTGGACATGGAGAGGAAAGCCAGTACTCAGTAGTCAGTAATCAGTGGACAGTAAATAGAACCCAGGAATCGGAATCCGGAACGCAGCAATCAACGACCAGCTGATACCGAGCACCCATCGATGATCAAGCTGGATTTGATCGGCTCTTGCGAATCGCTGCCATATAGAACGGAAGCGAGATGACAAGCAACCCAATGCCGATGATCGCGTTGCGGGTATCTTCGACCAGCGTGTTGACAATGAACCAGCCGGCGATGGCCACGAAAAACAAGGTCGCGTACGGATATGCCCACGCGCGATAGGGACGGGGGACATCCGGCATCTTCCGACGAAGGACGATGACGCTCACTGCCGTCAACGCGTAGAATCCCCACGAACCGAATACGACGTATGCCGTGATCTGTTCGTACGTGCCGCTCAGGGTGAGGATCGCACCCCATATCCCCAGCGTCAGGATCGCCGTCGAGGGTGTCCTATACGTCGGATGGACACGGGCGAATTTCTTCAGGAATGTGCCGTCCGCGCTCGCGGCATAGATCGAACGCGGCCCGCTGAGCAGCATGCCGTTGGTCGTCCCGAAGGTGGAGCACATGATGCCGATGATGATCAACGATGCGCCGACGGGACCGAGGGCAACCGACGCGACATCTGCGGCGACCCGGGCGGAACCCGCCATGGCGTCGATCGGAATGACATAGGCATATGCGATATTCGCGACCACATAAAGCACAATGACGGCGTCGACCATTCCTCCGGCCACCAAGGAAGGAAATTCCCGCTGGAACCTCTTTCCGACAGGAACGCCGCAACGATGAGACCGACCAACGCGATCACCTTCGCCGAAGTAAAGATGTTCATCACCCAGCCGCCGAAAAGAACGCCGCGATAGTTCACGAAGGTCACAACAGCGATCGTCGCCATCGCAACAGCCTGCACAGGACCGAATGCAATGTCGAAATTCAGGCCGAGGAATTCGATCGGATATCGAACGTAGACTTCTTCCGGGTGGAGGCCAGGGATAAAATGACCGAGGAAGGTCGCAAACGCCATGGCAATCGCCGCAGCCGATCCGGCCTTGTTGATGAAGAAATCATTCCAGCTAAAGAGGAAGGCCCACACGGACCCGAAGCTCTTTCGCAGATACACGTACGGTCCCCCCGCTTCTGGCAACACCGAACTCAACTCCGCCAGCGTTAACGCTCCAAAGAGCGTCAGAAGTCCGGCGACGACCCACACCAACATGATCGGTCCCATCGCGTGAAGATGTCCGGCGATCGTTGCGGGAACGATGAAGATGCCCGAGCCGATGATGACACCCATGTGGATAGCGATGCCTTCTCTGAGGCCGAGCACGCGTGAGAGGGTTGGAGGGGTGGTCATGTGTGCGAGTGGGCGTGTGTGCGAGTGAGTGTGTGTGCGTGCGAGTGTGTGGGCGTGTGAGCGCAGCTACGAGGCCGTTGACTTGAGTTTGGAATGCCAGTAGCCGTATCCGAAATAGAACACGAGTCCGGCGAGCAGCCATGCGCCGAACCTGATCCACGTGATCTGCGGAAGGCCGAGCATCAGATACACGCACATGCCGATGCCGAGGAGCGGAACAAGCGGGACGAGCGGTGTCCGAAACACGCGCGGACGATCAGGGTCGGTCTTCCGGAGAATGATGATCCCCGCGCATACGAGGACGAACGCGAACAATGTCCCAATGTTGGTCAACTCCACGATCTCATTGATATTTGCCACGCCTGAAATGACCGCGACCACAACGCCCGTCCAGATCGTGGTCACGTGCGGCGTCCGGTACTTCGGATGCACCTTCGCGAAGTACTTCGGCAACAATCCATCACGCGACATGGAAAAGAAGATGCGGGGCTGTCCGAGTTGGAAGACCAGGAGCACGGCGGTCATGGAGATCACCGCGCCCAGCGCGACGATTCCCGCCGCCCAATCAAGCCCAGCTCTCGCGAAGACCGCCGCGAGCGGATCCGCCACGCCGAGTTCGTACCAGGGCTCCACACCCGTCAGGACGACGGCGGTGGCGATGTAAATGACCGTGCAGATGATGAGAGAACCGATGATGCCGATGGGCATATCACGTCCAGGATTCTTGCACTCTTCCGCGGCCGTGGAGATGGCATCGAATCCGATGAAGGCGAAGAAGATAAGGCTTGCTCCGGTCCAAACTCCCGCGAATCCGTTCGGCATGAACGGGGTCCAATTCTCGGGCTTCACATACATCGCCCCCACGCCGATGAAGAACAGCAGGATCACGATCTTGAGCGCGACCATGATGTTGTTTGCGCGGGCAGACTCCTTGATGCCGATCACCAGAAGCCAGGTGACTGCTCCGACGATGAGGAACGCGAGGAAGTTGAAGATCAACTTCACACCGAGGATCTCCGGGGCCGCGGTCCATGCCGCATACGGCAGCGCAACCCCAGCGGAGATCGTGCCGCCCGCCGCCACGACCGTCTCAGCGGCCTGATGTGCGCTCCGGTAGTCCACGGCGAGCCATTCCGGGATATGGATCCCGAGGCCAGAGAACAGCTGATGGAAGTACGCAGCCCACGCGATGGCGACCGCCACGTTCCCCACCGCGTATTCGATGATGAGATCCCATCCGATGATCCAAGCGACAAGCTCGCCAAGGGTGGAATACGAATAGGTGTAGGCACTGCCGGAGATGGGAACGAGCGCCGCGAATTCGGCGTAACAGAGCGCGCAAAACGCGCAGGCGACGGCGGTAATGATGAACGAGAGCGACACCGCCGGTCCGGCTCCGAGGTGTCCCGGTCCGCCCGCCGCAGCGGTTCCGATGACGGCAAAGATCCCGGTTCCAATGATGGCCCCGATCCCAAGCGCGACCAGATCGATGGAACCGAGAGAACGCTTCAGATGAGTCTCCGCGGATGCTTCGGCATCACGGCTGATCTGGTCCAGAGTCTTGCGGCGGAACAAGCGAAGGAGCACAGAGAAATCCTTTCACAGTTCGCAAAACATAGGAAGCATTGGGGAGAATTACAAGTGTGTGCGTGTGCGAGTATGCACGTGGGCGGGTGGACCGGTATCCTCAGCCGCCGAAGATCACCAGTTGCACATCTTCGGGAAGGAATTGACTCAGCGAGCGCATCACACTCCCCTTGAGCACGTTTTCGAGCATGCTCCGTTTGGTCGCGCCGATGATGACGCGGTCGACGCCGAAGGTCGCCGCCTGCTCCGCGATGGTATAGCCGACCTCGTAGCTGGGTATGGAGATGATCTGGAAATCGATCCCGGCCTCCGAGCATTCGCGCTCGATGCGTTCCTCCGCGCCGTTCACATGCATCTCCATCCGCTCGGGGAGGGCGCCCACCGCAATCTCCCTGATTCGCAGGATGAACAGCAATGCTTTCCGCTGACGGGCTTCTTCGATCGCGAACTTCAAGAGACGGTCGTTCACATCCTTCATCGCGAGAAGATATTTCGCCGCCGGCATTGACGCGCGCTTCCTCCTGCGCATCGCCGGCTCGGAAACTGCCTGCTCTGCCGGAACGTGCATTGCCCGCTGCCGTCGCCGCGCGACATAGCGCGCAGACAGTCCAACAGCAAGAACGATCGATGCAAAGATCGTCGCCTCATACTTCTCGAACGCGATCGAGATCTCGATGATCAGGAGGATGACGGCCGAGATGATCATGAGCAGTTTCGGCAGTTTCTTCATGCTGACCGTGCGGTCCGTCGCCGTGGACCCGAGATTGATCGTCATCGCCCCGACCAGCCCGATCGCATACAGATGCGAAAGCGTTTCAACATCGCTGATGAACAACAACACCACGATCGGTGTCAGCGTCGTAATGATGAGCGGGAGGACGGGGACTCCATGTCTGTTCAGACGCCGGAGCGACATAGGCAATTCCTTGTCCACCGCCATCAGGAACTGCACCGAGATCAGGCCGTTCATCGCCGTGTTGCCCGCCGAGATCAGCAACGTCCCCAGCGAAAGCGCGATGATCCATCCAAACCAGGGACCGACGTAGTGCTCACCCAGGAACCGGAGCATATCTTCCTTGTGATCCCCCGGATTCAGTCCTTGCACGGCGTGCATGGCGAGTCCCAGGAAGATATTCGCGATGATGACCTTCGCGAGCACGGAGAGGATGGCATTGCGCGAGTCCCGCGATGGATCCCGCATCAGGCCGGTCATGTTCGAAATGGCCTCGATGCCCGACAAGCTCAGCACAAACCCGACAAAGATCCCCCAGTTGTGTCCGATGGTCCCACGCGGCGGATCAATGCGCGCTTCCGTGAGCGCCGTCGGAGCAGAGTATACAATGATGACGAGAAGCGCGATGAGTGTTACACCGGAGATCACGAGCGCAAGCCCGCCCGAATGTCGCGGCCCGTACCAATTGACGATGCCGATGACCGCGATGATGGCAATCGCCCAGAATTCCGGATGCGGCAGGTCGAAATAGTGGCAGGCATCCAGGATCGAGAGCGCCATCGTCACGATGTAATCCGCGGCAAGGAGCAGCGCGCCCAGGACAGCCAGGTTCTTCGATCGGTGGGAGACGGAGCTGTACACGCCTCCGCCATGCGGGTTCAGGCGGCAGATGGTAATGTAGTTGACGGCGACGATCGTCGTCAACACCATCATGAATACGAAGTGATAGAAGCTGGAGTAGCCGGCGAGTGCGAAGCCAAGCCCCATGACATATGCGACGCTTGTGCCCCAATCCCCGTCGAGAAGAGCGGCACTACGACGCCAACCAAGAACACGGGGTCGGCTGGTGGCAAACTCCATCACCCCATGACGGGAGGATGGAGGGTTCGAAGCAGATGCAGAATCCAAGCAAAACGCCTGAAGTATTCATAGAAAAGCCGGGGCTCCGGTGAGAACCCCGGCCGCAACACAACGGGGAAAACAGTACTACTTAATCTTGATGGATGCAACCACTTTCTCGAACGATGCGAGGAAGTCCTTCTCGCGCGGAGCATAGTAGTTGAAGATCACCTGATACAATTTGTCGTTTTTCACGACAAAATAGACGCGGCTCTTCACCTGGGCGAAGCGGGCATCCTTGATGCGATAATTGAAGAAGAGCGCCTTCTCCCCGCTGATGGTGGCCTCTCCACGCGAAACAGGGTT
>JALONE010000170.1 GCA_025455125.1 Bacteroidota bacterium | reverse complement strand
CAATCTCGGGATCGCGGAATTCTCCCGCGAGCACTTCGCGCAGGCCGCCGAGTACTACAGCCGCGCCATCAAGACGTTCACGCTCCTGGGGAACCGGCCGGGACAGGCCCTGTGCCTGACCAACATCGGCGAGGTTCACTTCGCTTTCGGTGCGTATGAGGAGGCGCTGGATGTGTGGCGGTCAAATCTTGCGCTGTATGAATCACTCGAGGACAACCAGGGGATCGCTGAAGTTTCCGTCCATCTGGCCCATGCCCTTGTCATGCTCGGCGATCTCGCCGGAGCAGAACAACGTCTTGCAACCGCAACCACGCTCATTCACAGCGCCAGCCTGACGTCGCAACAGGGGATACGCGACCTCCTCAAGTCGATCATCGAGCTTGAGCGCGGCGAGATCGATCACGCCGCCACATCGATCCGCGCCGCCGAAGAGTTCTTTTCCGCGGGACAAGATTGGCGCAACCTCTGCACCAGCAGGCTGACACGCGGTCGCATCGCCCTGCTCAGCGGAGACCGGGCGCACGCCGCTGACGCCTATCGCAAAGCGCTCCAGGTGGCGCAGGACCGTAGTTTCACCTATCTCCGTGCGGAGGCACTGTTGGGACTCGCGGTGACGTCCGGATTGGACCGAGCCGAAGGATTGGCTCACCCGTTCTCCTACTTGAAGGAAGCGTTCGACCTGCTGGAAAATGCGCCGCTCGTGGAAACGACCTGGCGCGTGGGCCTTGCATTGGGAGACGCGTACCGTCGCCGCGGGTTGCGTGCGAAAGCAGAAGGATACTTGAGAATCGCCGTCGATACGATCGCTCATCTCGCCTCGCGATTTCGTTCCGATTCACTTCGCACGCGGTTTCTCGATACGCATGGGCGGCGTGAACCGGAGCATGCCCTCGCGATGCTCTCCGATCGATCCACTTCGTGACGATGCCTGCAGACCGTTCCATACCATTCCTCATCGGTGTTTCCGCTTCGGCAACGCTGCTCCGAGCCGTGCGCCAACTCACCGGTGAATTCACCGGCGTGCAGATCGAACCGACGACGCTCGCGTCGCTCACGTCACGTCGAGGCACAGTCGCGGCGCCGAACATCCTCATCGTCGAACCGACGAACGAAGGCACCGAGCTGCTCGCCGCCATGCCGGCGCTTCTTCAGCGCCACCCCCAACTCGTCGTCGCGGCGATCAGCGAAACACCCGATCATCGAACCGCGGTACGGCTGATCCAGGCGGGCGTCCGCGATTTCGTTCTCATTCCTTCCGAGCAGCACCGGCTCTACGACCTGATCGAGCGGATGCTCCGCGAACGGGACGCCCGCGCCGACCAGCAGACCTACATCGACGTCCAATCGCGTGTGTACGATTTTTCCCGCATCGTTGGTTCAGCCCCCACCTTGCTGGCAACGATTGCGCGCGCACAAAAGGTCGCAAGCAATTCCGCTCTTACCGTTTTGATCCTCGGCGAGACGGGGACCGGAAAGGGCATGCTCGCCAAGGCCATCCACTATAACAGTCCAAACCGCGAGCATCCGTTCATCGAAATCGGCTGTTCGGCGCTTCCCGAGGCGCTGCTCGAATCGGAACTCTTCGGCCATGAGAAGGGGGCGTTCACGGATGCGCGAGAACGTAAGCTGGGGCTCTTTGAATTGGCTGGTCAAGGAACCATCTTCCTTGATGAGATCGGAGACATCAGCCCGGCGGTGCAGTCGAAGTTGTTGAAGGTGCTGGAAGAGAAATCGATGCGTCGGGTCGGCGGTGTTCACGATGTCCGCGTCGGTGCGCGGATCATCGCCGCAACCAGTCGCGACCTTTCGGACCTGGTCCGGCGCAACCTATTTCGCTCAGACCTCTTCTATCGGCTGAACGTCGTGCCGCTTTCCCTCCCGCCGCTGCGCGACCGACGCGAGGACATCCCCTTGTTGATCAATCATTTCCTCTCCCGGTTCGCAGAGCTCTCGGGGAAGGATCTGGTACATCTCACCCCTGCGGCTCGAGAAAAACTTTCGACTCATCGATGGGATGGCAACGTCCGAGAGCTGATGCATGCGCTGGAGCGTGCTGTCGTGTTGACTGAGGACAGCACCATCGATGCCGAACACATCGACCTCGCCGCTCACACAAACCGCTTTCTCCCGGCGCCCCCGCCCATGCTTGCCGTCGACGATGTCACCACCGGCGATCACGTCATCCTTCGTCTGCCGGTTCGGGAAGCAACCCTTGAGCACACGGAACGGCATCTCGTCCGCGAGATCCTTCGCCTTGTGAACGGGAACAAGAGCCGCGCCGCCGCAATGCTGCAGATCTCCCGTCCGCGCCTCGAACGGATCATCCAGCATGACCCGGAGTTCTTCCGTAGTGTGTTGCGGTAGGATCACGAACGTACGCGGAGAGACCGAACAGTTCCCCCAATCATGCTCTGATGACGCCAACGCATGGCAAGTTCTGTCAACGCTGTATCTGCGTGTTCGAAGAACATCATGTAGGAACGACAGAAGTGGTTCGGATCCGTCAGCTGCGGATCGCGAATCCGGTCCTTAGTGCATCCCCCCCAGCAATTCCGAAGCCAGCGGCACGAGCGGCACATCTCAGGAAGATCGGCCTTCCATTCGCCGAATGCCGTTTGCAGATCTGAATTCAGCATCTCGTCAAGACGGTCCGTCGCGATATTCCCCAGTTTCCATTTTGGCTCAACGAAGAAGTCACATGAGAATACGTCGCCGTTGTGCTCGACGACAACGTACGTGCCGCACGTGCGTCCCAGCGTGCAGTCTGGGGCGGACATGCCGACATACTTGTGAAAGACGGAATCGAAGTAGCGGATAGAGGTAGTCGGCAGGCCGTTCTCGAAGTCGTTGTGCCACAGGTCGAACATCTGAACTAGGAAGCGGCCGTACGCTTCCGCCGAGACGGAGAACGAAGCCACAGCCGACGGATCATCCGCACTCCTCTCGACACAGGGGATGAACTGCATGTATCGAAATCCGAGAGCCTTCAAATATTCGTAGATCTCCTCAGGATGCTCTGCTGATTCGCTCGTCACAACGGTTAAGGCGTTTGTTTCAACACCTTCCGCCATCAACATCTTCGCCTTCGCGGCGACGACTTCCCAAGAGCCCTTCCGTCCGCGCGTCACGCGATATGTGTCATGAATACGCTGTGGACCATCGATCGAGAGGCCTACCAGGAACTCGTACTTCTTCAGGAACTTCGCCCAATCGGAATCGAGGAGCAGCCCATTTGTTTGGAGCCCGTTGCCAACGGACTTGCCGCCGCCGTATTGCTTCTGGAATTCAACCGCCTGCTCGAACCAAGGTAATCCCATCAGCGTAGGTTCTCCCCCCTGCCAGGCGAACGAGACATGTGGTCCTCCTTGTTCCATGGCCTGCCGAATAAGGGTTTCCAGCGTCTCTACAGACATCCTGTGAGTTCCTGGTGAGAAGAGTTCGCTCTTTTCGAGGTAGAAGCAGTAGGTGCAGTCCAGATTACAGTCCGGACCGGCGGGTTTGACCAGAAGCGAGTTGAGCGGCTTGTTGCGCGGCTGAAGCATGCGGCGATTAGGGCTTCTCGACGATGGTTGCCGCCGCGCGCAGGGTGTCGATAAAGTCTTCCAACAGACGATCCTTCAACTCGTGAACGCGTTCTTCACGGATCGACTCCATGGCTTCATCGAACGCGAGTTGCGCGCCGGGGCGCTTCTCGTACAGCTTCGCGATGTGGAATCCGAAGGGTGTTTCGATCACGTCGCTGACCTCGCCCGGCGTCATGGCGAACACGACGCTCTCGAACTCCTCGACCATCTCCCCGCGGGGAAAGAATCCCAAGTCCCCATCATTCTCCGGACAATCGGAATACCGGGCAGCGAGTGATTCAAACACCGTCCCCTCGTTCAGCTTCTGTTGAATCTCACGGATCCCCCGAAGCGCTTCGTCTCGCGAGCGTTGCTCGTTGACGTAGAGAACGATGTGACCCGCGCGAACGAGATCCGGCGTTCTATAGCGCGAGGGATCTGATTCATACTGGTTCCGCAGTTCCGCATCTTCCAAGGCGGGGACATCCGTTGTCACCGAATCGATCAACCGTTCGATCGAGAGCTGGAGGTCGAATTCCTGACGGAACTCTACGAGCGATGATCCATGCGTCTCGAGCCGACGCAGGAACTCCGCTTCTCCGCCTTGCTCAGCCAAGAGCGAGGCATAGAGCTCATCAAAATACGGTTTGGGAAGCTGCTTCCCGTATTCATCCGCAGCCTGTCGAAGCAACATCCGCTCGACGACGTTCTCCTGCGCCCATGCGTGCAGCTGCTGCTCGCGCTCCTGCTCGGACAACGATTGAAACACCTCTTCATGCTTCGGCCGGAGGCGATTCTTCTCCTCATACACTTCTTCTTCACTCAGCGGGATGT
>JALONE010000169.1 GCA_025455125.1 Bacteroidota bacterium | reverse complement strand
ACTTCACATACTCAGCGTGCGCTCCTTCCTGCGGGGGGTCGATGGCGAGCTTTGGATCTTCAAGAACAAAGGCCACATCGGACGGATTGAAACTCATCGAATTCAGGTTGTCAAGGATCCGTACGGCGCTGGCCGTGTCGTACCGATTGACAAAGAACGCCCGTGGCCCCCATGCGGGATTGCGATACACATGCATCCCGCCGCCGCTGAAGGCCAGTAGCGATGAGCGTGCGGAGTCCTCCCGATTCGTCACGATGTACTTCACGTTCATCAGGAATTGCACCAGCGGATTGCTGAGACCCGGCCCTTCGACAATGTCCTGGTACGCCCGCATCTTGGCACCCTGATACCCATAGGCATTCTGAATGCGCCAGTAGGCGAGGCTGTTGTCATACTGAAGCTGTCCGTTCGTCAACTGCATGATGCGGTATTGTGTCGTGTCCTGCTTCAGCGCTTGCACGAATTGCGGCATGGTGAACTGCGCTTTTCGTTCTGTCACAGGCTTCGGGTCCATCGACCGCTTGGCGACGCGCCAGAGATCAAGCGTCGATGCGGCAAGAACGATGAGAACCACCGCGGAAACGCGGAGCGATCCTTTCGCACCGAAGTAGACAGCCCCAACCACCGCGGCAAGAAAGAGGAATGCGTACGTGAAATCAGCAGCCACGGCGCGACCAACAAAATCGTGGAACTCCTGGAGGATCTCCCCCTGGCCCGTCTGCAGCGCCTGTGCCAGCCGCGGTCCGATCTCCGCCATGGGAAAGAACCCGGCATGAATGCTCTCGAACAATCCGCTCGCCACAAGCGAGAGTCCGAACAGGAGCGCCAACGCGACGAGCGCATTTCGCCATCGCTTCTCGGCTGCGGGTGCGAGCGCGGCAGAAGCCTTTTCCAACAGCGCACGCAGGCCGTACGCCGCAAGGATGGGAATGAACGTCTGCACCAACGCCAGGATCATGACCGGTGCACGGAACTTGTTGAACATCGGCATGTACCAGAAGAAGGCATCGAAAACGAGATGGAACTCCTTTCCGAATGCGACGAGCGTCGAGAGAACGACGACGATCCCCGCGATCTGCACGAACGCCTCCCGCCGATAGGTCCAGAAACCGATCCCTGCGAGGACAAGCATGACAATGCCCATATACTGCGGTCCATCCACGAACGGCTGCGGTCCCCAGTACGTGTTGACCCGTACCGGTTGAGTTGTGTAGCGGCCGTCGTACATCATCGGTCCGGACCCATACCAGCTCGGGATCAGCCAGGTCATTAACTCTCCCGTTCCGAATGACCAGTTCGTCGCGTACTCATAATCCAATCCCCCTTCTTCGGTCTTTTCGTGCACGGCTCCCGTGATGGATGTTGGAGCGGACCCGCGGATCGAATACGGGTTATATTCCCACACCGACCAGTAGCGGTCCGCATCCATGGCAAAGGCGATGACGATCGTGGCGATGAGCGTGACACCAACTCGGATGACCGACTGCACGCCGTCCCGGCGCAGAAGCGCCCGCACAAGGTGATACAGCACAAAGATGCCAACGGCGAGCATGACATAGTACGTCATCTGCACGTGCGTCGGCATGATGGCAAAATGAAACGCGAGCACCAGCAGAAGGGCATCCTGCCAGCGCCATCGCTCCATCAACCGCTCGAGCAACAACAAGATAAACGGGAAGAATGCGAGAACCATGATCTTGGTGTTGTGACCGATCATGATCCAGACCACGATGTACGTCGAGAACACGGCCCCCAATGCGGCGAGCACCGCCGCGGGTTTGCTGCGCACCATCCGCCAGACCAACAGATACATCCCGATCCCGAAGAGCAGATAGTAGAAGAGCGCGGCCCCAACCGGAGACATGCTGAGCACGTGGAAGACATGCGATAAACGGAGTAGCAGATATCCAGACATGTCGTAGAACCGCGTTCCGCCGAAGGTGAGGCTCGCGTACCCCGGCATTCCGCAGAAGACGTACGGATTCCAGAGTGGAAAGATCCCCTGTTCCTCCGCATCCTTCAACAGCGTTTCGTAGCTATCCCAAGCGACCGTGTCGCCGGAGATGAACGTCTTCCCTCCGCCGATCACCGGCCAGAAGAAGACGAGGAGGGACAGGACGATGACGGCAATCGCGACCGGGTGCTGCCATCGTTCGGGAATGATGTCTGATTCGGTCCGCCGCGCACCGGCAGTTGAACGCTTGGTCGGGGATTTGCTCATGGCATTCGGAGAAATGAACGAGGCTCAGCGGATGCGATGCAGATAGTCGAGCAGTTCAGCAAGACGCCGGGTGATCTCCCGCCGGTCGTACCGCCGTACCGCTTCCTCGTTCGGTGTGAATGATGATTGATGATTGAGAAAATTCTGATACTGTTCGATGAACGCACGCTTGATCGCGGGAATGTCCTGATTGTGGGCAACGCGTCCTGCATTCGTCTCGCGGAGCAATTCGGCGACCGCGCCTTCCTCCGCCAGCGCGATGATCGGCCGACGCGCGCCGAGATACTCGAATACTTTGCCTGGAACGATCTCCGCGCTCTCCTTTGATTCGTCGACGACGAGGAGCAGTGTGTCCGCCTGCAGAAGGCGCTTGACGCTTTCGCCATGCGGAAGATATGGGACGACTTCCAACGCATCGCGCAGGCTGGTGGCTTCCAACATCTCCTTCACTTCGGCGCCGAACCGGCCGATGAATGAAAGCCGGATCTTCGAGGGGTCGACCGCCCCTTCCGCCGTCAATTCTTCGACCGCTTGGAGGAAGGTCTTTGGATTGCGTCGTCCATACATCGAGCCGGTGTACACGACCGTAAAGAGTTCGTTCGGAGTGCAGTCATGCGCCGGATAATCCTCGCTGTCGTATCCGTTCGGGAGATGGACGTACTTTTGCACCGGAATCTGCGGATGCTTCTGTTGAAGGTCGAGCATGATCCCCCGCCACGCGACCTCGAGCAGGTCGGCATCCTGCGCAACCGAGCGCTCCATCCATTGATCTACCCCGGCAGGGATCATCCATCGATCGGGCGAGGAGATGAAGCCGATCCAGGGATCCCGAAAACCGGCGATCCATGGAAGCCGGGTCTTGCGATGCAGGATGTCCGCGATCACCGATGTAGTGTATGGCGGCGAGGAAGAATAGATCGCATCGATCTTCTCGTTCCGAATGATGCGAAGTCCTGCCGGCACGGCCCAGGGGAGCCATCCGATGCGAGCATCGGGAATGAAGAAGGTCGAGCGGACGAACGCGGCGAGCTGCTCCGCGACCGAGGTCTTTCGCTCCCCCTTCGGAATATTGTCCACATCGACCGGCGCGTCAGCTGCTCTTCCCGTCAGCCGCCGGTACAAGCGGTACGGTTCAAAGATCTTCGTCCGGTAGACTGTCGTCTCCGCAGGGATCTCGTTCAGAAGCGATTCATCCCGCGCGGGATAGTCACCATTCTCCACCGTCAGCACCACCGGCCGCCACCCGAACTGCGGCAGATACTTCACGAACTTCAGCACGCGCTGAACGCCCGGACCGCCGGACGGCGGGAAGTAGTAGGTGATGAGAAGGAGGCTTTTCATTGTTGAATTGTGATTGGCGATTGCTGATTGTGGATCTGCTGCCCTTCCCAATCAACAATCAAAGATTTTATATCAGGTGCCACTCCCCTTCCGGTAACAACAATATCATTCGGTAAACGGGCAGAATTTGATGCATGAACCGTAGCACTGAATTGACCTAAGGAATCAGGTGTAAAGCATACAACTATTTTCAGAGTATCACCGGGATTAATAAATCTTGGCAGAAATCCTTTTGTCTGAAACTGAAATTGCATACGGAGGCGATGTCTTGACTCAGTTTTATTACTGGAAAGGTTATCTGGCAGAAAATATTAGAAAAGGAATAATTCCTTATTGGAATCCCTATCTTTTCAGCGGAACCCCTTTTCTTGCACATCCGGCTGTTGCTTTTTTCTATCCGTTTACAATTTTATTTATTCTATTTCCATTAAATATTTCTTTTTCTTACATATATCTATTGCATTTAATAATTGCAGGTATCGGATTATATAAGTTGTCCGGGATATATTCCGATAAAATTAGTTCAACCGTTTCGTCTCTTGTTTTCATATTTTCCGGTTATTTCAGCGCCAGAATATATGCAGGGCATATAGATTTGTATACAACGGCGGTTTGGATCCCATGGATAATTTATTTTACAGTTTCAATCTATAACCGACCGGGGAAAAGGAAATATTTAGGGTTTATCGTCGTCTTATCGCTTTTGATTCTGGCAGGTTATAGCGCTTATATTCTTTTTTCCTCACTTTTTATAATGTTTTTTTCTTTTTACCGGATAATTATCGCAAAAAAAGATTCGTTCATCAGGTTTTTCAAGCTCATGATATGTTTTTTCATCG
>JALONE010000168.1 GCA_025455125.1 Bacteroidota bacterium | reverse complement strand
GCAGCGAGGTGCTCTGCACGGAATCCGGGAAACGCAGAACGAATCCCACGCATCGAGACATGAAGGCAGAGATGTATCCCCTCACGAAGACCGATCTGCCGGAGCGCCGCACTCAGCCGATCATCGAATTCCATCTCACATCGTCGCTTCGATCTGAAGCACATCCCCCGCAAAACTCCCCACATCGATGATCCCTGGAGAGACTTCCACTCCATTGATGGTCATGCGCGTGATACCGCTGTTCTTCCCCTTTGGATTCATCACATGCACCATCAATCGCTTTCCGCGGAAGCGCCGTTCAACCCGGTATTCCTTCCAAGCCGCGGGGATATGCGGATCGATCGATATTCCCGCAAGTTCCGTGCGGAGCCCGAGAATATGGTCCAGGCCGATCCGGAACATCCAAACCGCAGTTCCTGTGAGCCATGAGTGGCTTGCCTGTCCTTCCGTTGGGTGGTCCGGACTTGTGATATACTCCGCGAACACGTACGGCTCGACCTCATAGCGATCGATATCTTTCGCGCTGTTCAGCGGAAGCATTCTCTTATAGATATTGCAACCTGTTTCGATATCTCCATTCAACAACAATGAAAGCACGGCCCACGAGGACGCGTGGTTGAAGATGGCGCCGTTCTCCTTCTTGCCGGGGACGCAGCGGCTGATCAGTCCGACATTCTCCTCCACCCGCGTGTACGACGGCCAGCAGATCTGCACACCCTTCGGACGGACGAGCAGTTTCTTCAATGATTCAAGCGCCTTGTCTCCCCGTTCCTTCGGCGCGAGGCCCGATATGACGCACCATGTCTGCGCGTTGATGAAGATATTGCCTTGATCGTGTGCTGCGACGCCCACCGGTGTGCCATCGTCGCGGAAGGCGCGGATATACCAGTCGCCGTCCCAGCAGTGCTTATTGACGTTGGTGCGCAACTGTTCATAGGCAGCGGCAAATCGCTCCTGCGTTTGCACATCGCGGCGCAGACGGAGAAGCGGCATGACCTTCCGCAAATTGTAGGCGAGGAAGAATGCTCCCCAGACGGTCTCCCCCTTCCCTTCCGGTCCGATCTTGTCGAGTGTGTCGTTCCAGTCTCCATTCCAGATCTTCGGAATGCCGCGGTCGGTGAGATTGGCGAGCGCATAATCGATGGCGCGGACAAGATGCTCATACACCGTCCCCGTCTCGTCCGACTGATGATACGCCACGACCTCGTCCAGAATCCCGTGGTCTCCCGTCTCGTTCAAATACTCCATGATGCCGAATGGGATCCACAGCGGCGTGTCGGAGTGGTTCGTCTTTTCTCCTGTGTCCGCGAGCTTGAAGAAATTGTGCAGAGTCGATCCATCGCGGAACTGATAGCGCAATGCATTGAGCAGTCGCGCTCGGACGCGATCGCTCTCGACGATCACTGTTCCGAGGATGTCCTGGAACTGGTCCCGGATTCCGGTGCCGAAAAGCAAGCCGCCGTGGTAATATCCCGAGTTCCTCGCCATGTCGAACGTCACGGCAGCCTGATACGGATTCCAGACGTTCAGCATGGCATTCACATCTGCATCGGGCGTCTGAACCTTCACGGCTCCGAGATAGTCGTCCCACTTGTTCCTCAGTCGCTGGAACTCGTCGTCCAGCGTCTCCACGCTGTGCATTGCCTTCCAGTTCAGATAAGAAAGCGGGTCGGTCTCCGCCTTGGGTGCGATCGCCATGAGAACGGCAAGGTCGACGGATGCCCCCGCTTGCAGGGTTACCTCGCTTTGCAGTGCCGCCACCGGATCGCCGGCCGTGATCTCCGTGTTCTTCATCTTCCCCGACTCGACACACTCGGGATTGGCTTCGGAGCGCCAGCGGCCGATAAATGCGTCGAGGCTCCCGTCGAATCCGGTGATCGGCGTGGTCATCGTGAAGTACAGATGGTACGGCCACTCCAGATTCGGCTGTGAGACGGAAACCCTCTTGTTCAACACCCAGTATCTCCGCGTGCATCGGAGCGCCCGAGCGGTTGTGTCAAAGTGGATATCGGTGAAGTGTTTATCGTTCGGCTGGTTGATGATGTCGTTCAGTGCGTTTCCCATCATCAGTTCGACGAAGGCATACAGCTGAAGCGAGCGGGGACGCGCCGAACGATTCGTGAGACGAATACGCCATACTTCACCAGGATAATCCACGGGGACGAAGTAGGTGATCTCTCCTGCGATCTCTTCGAACTCGGTCTTGATCTTCGTGTACCCCTGTCCGTGACGACATTCGTAGGCCGTATAGGTACGATCGATCGTCGGAGCCCAACTGAGTGACCAGTATTTCCCGCTTTCGGTATCCTTCACCAGCACATAGCGCCCCGGGCGGTCCCACGGCAAACAGTTGTAGCGCATCCGTGTGAGCCGATTGTCGCGCGGTGTTTCAGCGAAGCTGAATCCGCCTCCGGTATGCGAGATAAGGCCGGCGTAGCGGTCGTTCCACATATAGTTGAACCACGGTCGCGGCGTGCGGGGGTCGGTGATGACGAATTCCCGGAAATCGTCCGAGAAGTGAGAATATTTTGTGGGAAATAAAGGAGCAGGCATGAGGAAATAGTGGTCAGTGATCAGAAACCAGACGTCAGAAGCCAGTAGTCAGTTGTCAGTAGGAGAGACGAAGGCATAAGGCAAATGTCAAATGATACATTCATCAATCGTAAATCAATAATCATCAATGCACGGGTTCTCCAATGACAATATTCCTGCCGGCTTCGAGCAAACCGCGGACTTCTTCGTCGGAGTTTCCTTCAGCGTAGATGCGGATGATCGGCTCGGTTTCGGATGCACGAAGCAGGAGCCAGCGACTGTTTCCGCCGCAGACGATCTTGAGTCCGTTTACGATACCGCGGCTGCTCTTAAACGATGCAACGCCGTGCACCTTGAATCCCGCGACCTTCCAGGGGGGCTTGCGGAGGGCTCGCGGAAGGATCTCAGCGCGATCGTTGGCATGATACTCCAGATCGATCCGGTCGTAGTGGAGTTGGCCGAACGCTTTCCGTTTTGCAGTCACCAATGCACTCAGCTTCTTGTGTCCGGAATGCGCGAGCAGCTCTGCGAGAAGCAGCGCGGAGACAATGCCATCCCGATCCGGAATATGTTCGCCATATCCATAGCCGCCGCTTTCTTCGCACCCAATCGCAATCTTTTCGGCAGTCATCTTCTCCGCGATGTATTTGAATCCGACCTGAACATCGTGAACCGTACGGCCATCGCTTTCGTAGAGCATGCGAACTTTGTCCGTGACGGACGAGGTCTTGACGATGTTTCCCGGCGCGCGACGGACTCGTATGATGTAGTCGGTCAGCAGAAGGATCGTCTCCTGTGCGCTCAGCCATCGGCCATCCTCAAGCATCACACCCACCCGGTCCGCATCGCCATCGGTCGCGACGCCGAGAGACGCATTCCGATTCTGACGAAGCGCCTCGGCGAGCGGTTTCAAATTACGCTCGATCGGTTCCGGGAGACGACCGCCGAAATCGGTCTTGACATCCGCGGCGATCGTGGTTGCCGCACACCCGTTTCGCTTGAGCAACGTCTCCAAGACCGTCCCACCGGCACCGTGCATCGAATCGATGACCATCTCGATCCCTGCCTGTTTGATGATGTCAAACCGAACGAGCTGCTCCAAACGCTCGAAAGCAACACCCAAATCAGAACCAATGCCATATAGCCGTTCGATGTTGAGCGCAGCATCGAGGAAACGGCGCAGCGTGGTATGCAGGGTGTAAGCGTCCTCACCACGAGGAATAAGCACCTTGTGCTGTTGCAGAAGCTCGATACCCCGGGCACTGTCTTCGTCTTTGATCAGCTCGCCGTTGTATTCCACCGTGCTGAGGAAGTAGCTCTGTCCATCTGAGACCATCTTCCCCCATTCCGCCGTTCCCGGCGGTACGCCGAACCCGATGTAGCTTAAGGCGGCGGCAACTAGGACCACGGCCCCGAGGTCCATGGTTATGGAGACGATCATGGGGGCCATTGAGTTGGGGACGATGTGGCGGAACAATATCCGGCTCTTCTTGACACCGACGGCCCGGGCCGCCTCCACATAGGTGCTCTCCTTGACGGAGATCACCTGGCCCCTCACCAATCTGGCATAAGAAGGCCACCATACTATGATCAGTGATAACATGATATTTTCCAGATTTCGCGATAGCACTGCCACTATCGCCATTGAAAGTATCAACCCCGGTATGGAAAGGAAGATGTCAGTTATCCTCATCACTATCTCGTCGAACCAACCCCCCACATAACCGGATATGGCCCCGATCATGATGCCGATCAACGCGGCGCTGAAGACGACATACACCGCCACCAATATCGACAGCCTGGCACCCCAAACGATGCCGTAGTAGATGTCGGCGCCCCAGACCCCGGTACCGAATGGATGCCCTTCCGCGCCCGGATGTACATCGGG
>JALONE010000167.1 GCA_025455125.1 Bacteroidota bacterium | reverse complement strand
TGAGGAAGGGGCACTCGAACGGATCCCGATCTTCGTGGACAGTCCCCTCGCCGTGGATGCGACGGAGGTCTTCCGCATGCATCCCGAGTGCTTCGACGAGGAAACGGTCGCCCGGCTTCGCGCGAAGGAAGACCCGTTCGGCTTCAGCAAACTCATCTACGTGCGCCACGTCGAGGATTCAAAGAAACTGAATGGCCGGAAAGAACCCTGTATCATCATTGCCGCATCGGGAATGTGCGAAGCCGGTCGTATCGTGCATCATCTGGCGAACAATATCGAGGATGAACGGAATACGGTCATGATCGTCGGCTTCCAGGCCGAACACACACTCGGCCGACGCATTGTCGAGCGGCAACCCGAGGTGCGCATCTTCGGCGAGATGCACCAGCTCCGTGCGGAAGTCGTTCTGATGAATGCGTTCTCCGCGCACGCCGGACAGGACGAGCTGTTGCAGTACATCGGAACGATGGATCGAAAGCGGCTGCGATCGCTCTTCCTGGTTCATGGTGAATTGGAGCAATCCGAGGCGCTCGCAGCGAAGCTGAAGGAACAAGGATACGATCGCGTGCATATACCTCAACGGGGCGAGAAGGCGGAGCTTGCATGAAGATTCTGGTCACCGGTGGCAGCGGTCTCGTCGGACGATATGTCGTCGAAGCGCTCGCCGCGGAGCACGATGTCCGCTCCTGGGACCTTCGCGAACCCCGTTCTTCCGCGTTTGATCACCTCCGCATCGATCTCCTGGATGAAGCGGCGGTTGCTCGCGCGATGAGACCCGTTGACGCCGTCGTCCATCTCGCCGGGATCCCTCATCCACTGAACGACCCGCCCGAACGCGTGTTCCGGACGAACACGCAAACGACCTACAACCTGCTGGAGGCGAGCGCTGCCGCCGGCGTTCCAACGTTCATCTTCATGTCAAGCGAGTCCACCCTGGGTTTCGCCTTCTCCACCACCCGTCACTGGCCATTGCGTCTTCCAGTGGACGAGACGCATCCCCTGCGCCCGCAGGATCCGTACGGACTGAGCAAGGTTTCGTGCGAGGTCGTTTGCGAGGGATTCAGCCGACGCTGCGCGATGCGGACCGTATGTCTTCGCGCTCCTTGGATCTGGGTGCCGGAGCCGAAGGAGATCGACTTCTACAGATCACTCGTGCGGGAGTATCCCCGGTGGCATAAGAACCTCTGGGCGTTCATCCACGTCGAGGATGTCGTCGCAGCGATCCGGTCCGCTCTGCATCGCGACCTCGAGAAGCCGCACGATCGATTCTTCATCTGCGCGGACGAGAACTGGACGGGGAGGCCAAGTCGGGAACTCGCGGCGGAATTCTACCCTGAGAGCAAGGAGATGGACCGCTCGTGGAACGGATCCGCGTCGTTCATCAGCCATGCTCGGGCGACCGCAGCGCTGGGTTTTCACCCAACAGGAACCGTGCAATCCATCCTGAATTGAAATGCCGCATCCCCTCCCTCTTCTCATCGATACCGATTGCGGCGTGGACGATGCCCTCGCGCTCGCCTTCGCATTTCGCTCTCCGGAACTTTCCGTTGAGTTCATCACGACCGTCGCTGGAAATGTCGGGGTCAGCCATTGCACGCGCAACGTCCTGCGTATCGTCCGTCTGCTGCAGCCGGCGACCCCTCCGGTCATTGCGCGCGGCGCAAAACGCC
Source organism: Bacteroidota bacterium (assembly GCA_025455125.1). Taxonomy (GTDB): domain Bacteria; phylum Bacteroidota; class Ignavibacteria; order UBA10030; family UBA10030; genus JAKAJH01. The sequence continues at coordinate 2,764 of JALONE010000167.1, read as the reverse complement.
CCTTGAAGAAGAAATTGCTGACCGCTCCTGAAGTGCATGGTGTCGACGGATTCGGGGGCACGACCATCCGAGGCACACGATTCCTTCCGGCGTCGCTCCGCGTGGGACGAAATGCCGTCAAGACGATTCTTGACGCGTGTCGCCAACATGGCTCACGCTTGACCATAGTTGCTGTCGGTCCGCTGACCAATCTCGCACTCGCCGTCAAGAGCAACCGGCGCCTGCTGGCGCGCGCGGGACGGATCATCACGATGGGGGGTGCGATGCGCGTCCCGGGGAATACCGGTCCCGTCGCGGAGTTCAATTATTTTGTCGACCCGGAAGCCGCCGACATCGTGCTGAACGCGGGCTTGCCGGTGACGGTGATCCCGTTGGATGTGACGGAGCAGTGTGTTCTGTTGGCGCAAGATCTCCGTGACGTTGCGGTCCGTACGGGCTCACGGCTCGCTCGAGCCATGGTGGCCGTGACCCGGTCGTACATGAAGTATCACGTACGCACGGAAGGCTTCGATGGCGGATATCTCCACGACCCGCTTGCTGTGGCCGCAGTGGTCGACCCCGGACTGCTGACAACGCTTCCAGCACAGATCCGCGTGGAATGTGAGAGCCCGCTGACGCGAGGGATGACGGTTGCCACGTTCTCGTACGGCACGCGGTCATCAGTGTTCCCGCGCGTTGCGATCGGGGTTGATCAAGCGCGCTTCAAGCGCTTCTTCCTGGAACGGATCGTCTGAAATGCATCCTGGCGCTCTTCGGCGATCGATCGTTTTGCACCTTGTCCTCGCGGCGGCGATCTCTGGGGGGCGGTTGTGCGCGCAGGACGCGACGCTTCCGATGGGTCTCATGCCGATCGATCTGTCCCGCACAACGAGCCTCAACTTTGAACGCTTGCTGAACACGCTGTCATGGACCGGCGCACTTCGGTTCGACCGGCAAACGGATGCATGGAGCGTGAAGCTGGACCAGCACTATCGTGCGCGTCTCATACGAGGATTGCAGGAATCGCACCAGAACGAATACGCCGGCACGGTTCAGGTCGCTGTTCCGCTCGCACAGCGCTGGAATGGTGTCGTCAGCAACGCATCGATGATCAACCTGGACGAACGGGCGCGTGAACTCGGGACCACGATCCAGCACCGGTTGCTGGCGGGAGCAGAAGTTCGTGTTGCGGAAGGGGTCGCGGGAATGGCGCAGGGAGGATTCGAAATGAACGAGCAGGGAGCCGCTCGGGACCGTGGGGGGGCGTATCGACTCCGCATGGAAGGGAAGAATGTCGAGTGGGACGAATTCGTGATGAACTTCGGCGGGGAGTGGACGGAATCGCTGCTCGGCTTGCGACGTCCTCACACCGGTGACGCCCGTATTGCATTGTGGAGGAAGTTCAGCGAGACTGCCTCCGATTCGCTGACGGTCGACATCTCAAGTCAGAAGCGATCGTTCTACATCGCGGCCGATGACGGCGTTCGGTCGGCTTACGGCGTTACACAGAACCTGCTCGACCGATCGGCGCTTGGATGGCAGATCCAGAATCGCCTTCAATACCGTCCGGAGAGCGACTTCGCATTGAGCGTCGATGCGATGGTAGCGAATCGTTCGATCGACCGCGGGAATCGATATCGCGTCTCGGGTACGCTCCCCGCGATCGCCGATGCGCGCGTGCAGGAACTGCAGCTCTCAGCCGCGGCGCAAGTGGACTGGATGGTCGCAGAAGGGTGGCGGATCAACTCGGCGTTCAGCCATCACGTCCGGGAAGAGCGGCACTCCACGTCGCCGGAGCCGGACCTGAGCCCCTCGCAATTGCTCCAGCAACAAGCCCTCGCCCGTCGTCTGGAAAACATCGCCGGCAGGACATCCGCATGGATTGGGACGGACGTCGATGTTTCTGACGCGGACCGTTTGCAACTCCGTTCATCGGCTACTATCTTGCGGTACGATACTCCCGATACGCTGAATGTCGACGATCGGGATGAGCTCTATTTGACGGTCGGTCTGGAGTGGGGGCATCGGTTCAGTCCGCTGCTCCTCGCATCATTGGCGTTGGATCTGTCGGGAACGCATCTTGTGTATTTGAGCAGGCTTCAGAGTGCCAACAACACATGGAATCGCGTTATCCGGCTCGGGGGCCGGGTGGAATACCGACAGCAGGCGAAGTTTGCGAACGTCCTTCGCGCGGAGGTGATCGGGAATTACACCGTCAGCGACTATGAAGAGCAGGTCGCCGCGGTTCGGAGTTTTTCCTTCCGCCAAGCGGCATGGAGCGATTCGCTCGTCTGGAGAATCACTCCGGTGTTCGGCATCGTCAGTACTGCCGGACTGCGGCTGACGGAACGGGGAATGCTTCGGTGGCGGGAATTCGCGGAGCGCCCCGAAGATGCGACGGTCGAATTCCATTTTGATCCCCGCCTCACTGTGAGGACGGGGGCGTTTCACTTCGAGCTGGGATATCGGCTGTTCTCGCAGGACCGGTATGCGTATACCGGAGGCGTGCGGACGTTCCGCCAGGGGTACACCTCGTCGGGTCCTGTGGCAAGCGTCGAATGGATGGGGACCAGCGAACGACGAGTCCGCATCGACGGATGGCAAGAACGACAACGACTGGATGCTGTGCCGCTCGCGACGATCCCGAATGTCTCCGTCGCTGTTCGGTTGCCGTTGTGAAAGGGAGCGTATGAAGAAACGAGGATCCAGACCGATACGTGCGACTCGGAACAAGCTGCAGTCCTTCGAACTGCAATTCAAAAGCCTCCCGAAGAATGTCTCCTTG
>JALONE010000166.1 GCA_025455125.1 Bacteroidota bacterium | reverse complement strand
CGCGCGGAGCAAACCGTCGACGATGTCTTCGACGTAGGTGAAGTCCCGCGTTTCTTCTCCCGTCCCCGTGATCGGCAGCGGTTTCCCCTGAAGCGCCCAGTAGATGAAGTTCGGAATGACATTCCGATACTGTCCCGGCACTTCCCCCGGTCCATACGAATTGAAGAATCGCGTCTTCACGACCGGCAGCTTGTAGTGGTTGTAGAAGAAATTGCAGTACAACTCGCCGAGCATCTTCGTAATCTGATATGGCGTGCTCAAGTTCAGCGACATGAACTCTTCGCGGAGCGGCAGCGGCGCGTGGCTACCATAGATGGAGCACCCGGAGGATGCGTACACAAAGCGTTTCACCTTCGTGAATTGCGAATACTCGAGCAGCCGCAACGTCCCCATGCCATTCGTCATGAGGTCGTGTTCCGGATGATCGATGCTGTTCTGATTCGCGAAGAACGCTGCGAGGTGGAATACGATCTCCGGTTCTTCGAAGAATACGCGCTTCAGCTTCACTTCGTCGAGCACGCTCCCCTGCACGAACATCATCTTCGGATGTGCTGGCAGGTTCCAGCGATAGCTTGAACTCAGGTCGTCCAGCACGACGACGAGCGCCGCACCCGCTTCACACAGATTGCGAACGAGCCGCGAGCCAATCGCTCCTGCTCCACCCGTGACGAGGATCTTCTTTCCCTGATAATGCGAACGATACGGCTCCATACGAACTCCTTCAGAAAAACAATTAGATGATGGAATTGAAAACTTCTTCATACACGGTCGCGCATCCCTCGAGCGAGAAATGCTTGACCACATACTCTCGGCCACTTGCCCCCATCGACGCGAAGCGGTCTTGCATTCCCAACATCCTGCGCACCGCGCCTGCAAATGCGACAGGGTCATTCGGACCGATGCACTCGCCGCATCTCGCCTCAGCGATGATCTTCGGCGCATCGCCATCCAGCGGAAGGCTTGCCAGGATCGGCCTTCCCGCCGCCATGATGCTGAGGATCTTGGAAGGCACGACGGGGGTCTTGACCTCCTTGTGCAGAGTTACGAGGCCGACATCGGACGCGTGCAGCAGCTGCACGTATTCCTGGATGGGAAGCATCGGCAGGAATCGAACGTTGGGCAACTCCTTCGCCTTTTCGACGAGCCGCTGCTTCTCAATGCCGTCTCCAACGATATAGAACAGCGCATCGGGAACATCGCGCAATAATCCTGCCGCATCGATCACCGTGTCGAGGTCCTGCGACAACCCGATCACACCTGCGAAGGAGAAAATCAGCTGACCGTCGTGGACTCCAAGCCCTCTCCGGAATGCATTGTCACGCGGACCCGGAACGACGGCCTTCGTATCGATGGGATTGGGAACGTCGATGGTCCGCTCTGCTGAACCACCGCAACGAATGACATGCTGCCGGTTTCCCTCCGAGTGAACGGTAATCCGGTTCGCATTCCGATAGATCCGCGATTCGATCCTTCGAAACAGCGAGATCAGGAACCCGCTTTTCAGCACGCCGAGGTCGATCGCACTTTGCGGAAAGAGGTCCTGAATATTCACGACAACCTTTGTCCGACGGAACCAGCGGATCGCAAGCGCCGAAAGGCCGAGAAACAGCGGCGGCGAATACACCAGCACGACATCAACCTGACGCGAAACGTGGAACAGGCCACCGAGGGCGAACCGTATTGCCATGAGAACCTGTTCGATCCCGCGCAACACCGGGACATGACGCGGCATGCGCGGCGAGCGAAGACGGACCACCTGCATGCCGTTCACGGTCTCCGTCATCCGCTTTCCTGCTCGATACTGCGGCGGGAGCTTTTCCGGATCCACATTGTACGCCGGGTATCCGGTCAGGACACTCACCGAATGCCCGCGCTTGACGAACTCGATCCCGAGGTCATGGAACAAATGCGCGGCCGAACCGACCTCGGGGGGAAAGTACGCGGAGATGAGGAGGATGTTCATTGCGACGATCCATCCCCTGCGATCTGGATTCTTTTTCCGCTCTTGACCGACTCGACGGCAGCGATCGATGTCAACGTGGTGAGCATTCCCTGACGGAAGAGCGAATGGCTGGATTCATTCGTGAGCGCGAAAAACGCGTCGATTTCTCCGCGATACCCCATGTCCTGAGCCCCGAGTTTCTTCCGCGTCTTCTTTGCACCGTGGACAAGTTCAAGCGTGCGAAAATCCTCCAGGACCGCCACACGCTCTTCACCGTATGCTTCGATGCGTTCGCGCGAATACGCTTTGCTTCCGAGCGCCGTGTAGATGACCGTACCAAGCGAGCCGTCGCTCATCCGGATGGAGAGAGAGACATTGTCGTCGCGGATGTACTTGCCCGTCTGTCCATCGATCGACGAACCCTCCACAGAAACGGGATCAGCGCCGGTGAGGAACTGGATGAAATCGATGAAGTGACATGCTTCGCCGATGATCCGTCCACCGCCGACCGTCGGGTCTTGCGTCCAATGTTCGGGGGGGATGAAGCTTGCATTCACGCGACAGACGACCTGAAGCGGAGATGTCCGGTCCGCAAAGAATCCCGCCATTTCCAGCGCAAGCGGCGAGTGACGTCGATTGAATCCGACCATCACGGAGGGCTGATTCGACGTCCGGAACGCTTGCTCGAGACGATCCACCTCTTCCCTCGTGATCGCCATCGGCTTTTCCACGAAGATGTTCTTCCCGGCCTTCAGCGCGTCGCGGATCATGCCCGCATGCAGGTTGTGCCGAGTCATGATGAAGACACTGCCGACGCTTTCATCCTGAAGGATCTGCTGATAGTCAGTGGTCACGTATTCAAACCCGAAGCGCTTGCCGATATGACTTGCGCTGAGCCCAGTGTTCGCGGCAACGCCGGCGAACGAGATCCCCTTCGTCTTCGCAAGCACCGGGAGAAAGACGTTCCGCGTGAACATGCCCGCGCCAATGAGGCCGACTCGCGTTCGTGCTCCGCCAATTGAATTCCCGCTCCCCGCCCGAGCTTTCAGGCGAACCGTTGCCTCTTTCGCTGCATCCTTCGGGTAATCGATGATCACTCCAATGTAGTGCTCACGACCTCTCAGGATCATGTCATACGCTTTCGTCGCCTCAGCGATCGGCACATGATGCGTGATGAGCGACTTGACGTCGACAAGGCGCTGCTCCAGCAATCGGACGAATTCCTCATGATTCCGGCGCTCAGTCCATCGCACCAAGTCCGCCGGGTAGGATTGTCGAGCGAGTTGTTCCGACGGTCCGGACGCTTTGGATACGGTGAAGATCAGCTCCTTATCCCAGAACATCTTACGCGTTAAATGGATATCGCTGACACCCACAAGCACAATGCGAGCCCCTTGACGCGTGATTCGTTCTGCCAATAAGATAGGGCTGTTGTCCTTTGTTGCCGCCGTCAGGAGCACCGCATCCGCACCGCGACCATTCGTCAGGTTGAGGACGCGCGCGTCAACATCAGATTTGCCGAGTGTCAATGCATGAGAACATCCCAGCTTCTTTGCCAGTGAGACCTTCGACGGGTCGATGTCGATGCCGATCACCGTGCATCCGTACGCGCGCGCGATCTGAGTCGTGATAAGCCCGATAAGACCGAGGCCAACGACGACCACCGTTTCACCGAACGTCAGATTTCCGCACCGGATCCCCTGCATCGCGATGCCGCCGAGCATGACGAATGCAGCTTCTTCAGGAGAAAGGTCATTGCCGTTGTTCAAGCGGACACACAATTCCTGCGGTACGGCGACATACTCCGCGTGACTCGCGTATGCTGAGCCGGCACATGCGACTTCGTCGCCGACCGCAAAGCCGGAAACATTCGCGCCAACTGCCACGACTGTGCCGGAGGAACTGTATCCCAGCGGCAGCGGCGTATCCAGGCGAGCCATGGCTTCCTTGAACACGCTGAGAAAGCCTTCCCGCTTTGCCTTGTCGTACGCGATGCGTACGAGGTCCGGGCGAGCCATCGCCTTTCCGGCGAGGCTCTTCTTTCCGGTTTCGATCATCAGTTTTTCGGTCCCGGGACTGATGAGAGATGCTCGTGTTTGGACGAGGACATCCAAGGCACCACAGCGAGGGAACGGACTGTCAATAATAGTAACCCGCCCATTACGCATTTCTTCAATGACCTGCTTCATACGCTAATCCAACATTCTTTCGGAGATACTGGTGAGTGAGAGAGTCAGGACAGAGGAATTGGCCTCTTCCTGAATGTATACATGACGTCATGCAATAACTTTGCCCAACGCGAGAGATAGACCAGCTGCGTCAGATTCTGTGAACGAAAGGCAGCCAACGCCGGATAGTTCCAGAATGTCCGCTTCAATCGGAAAGTCCGTTTCAGAGGTTCGAGATCGCCGATGATTTCTATTTCCGGGCGCTTGGGCATGAAACCATAGTGGTCCGCCATCTTCAGATGCGTGATCGTGCGCCAGTCGAATCCCATCATTTCCGACACGATCATATCGAATGCG
>JALONE010000165.1 GCA_025455125.1 Bacteroidota bacterium | reverse complement strand
GCAATTGCCGTTCCAATCGATTCGGCAGCGCTATGTCGTCCGCGTCCATCCGCGCGATCCACTCCCCTCGTGCATGTCGAAGTCCCTCATTCAACGTCTCCGTCAATCCCCTGTGCTTGCAAGGTACCACACGAATACGTGAATCTGTGTACGCTCGCACCCTCGCGACTGTGTTGTCGGTCGAGCCGTCATCGACAACGAGAAACTCGAACTCTTGAACGCTTTGACCCAGGATCGATCGGATGGCGTCGTCGATCGTTGCCTCGGCGTTATAGGCGGGCATCAGGACCGTTACCCGGGGATTCATGCCGGAGCCCCTTGGCGGCGATGGCTTGTGAGAGCATCCGACAGCACCTCAAGCAGCGAAGTATCCGCCTGCTCTTCTGGCGTGTGAATCCATTGCATCCACGCCGCTCTTCGCTCCTCCGTTATCTTCAATTCATCAAGACGCCTCATGCAGGCGTCAGCTTTCTCTCCCCAACGATGAATGACACCCAGACCATATTCCTCCAGCTTGAATGGATCCCGACCCGAGGCATTCGCCAGAAAGACCACAGGCAATCCATTCACCACAGCATCAACGACGGCACTTGTTTCTTCAACGAGGACAGCGGATACGCGTTGAAGATCTGCACGAAGAGACTCTGAGGACAAGACCCAGGACGCGTCCTCCCATCCCCGTGGGTCATCAAGAGGATGCGGCCGTACGACCAACGTCCTCGTGCGATGCGATCTCCAGAAGTGCGCGAACTCTTCCAGGGTGTATCGTGTCCGTTCGCGTGAACGCGTAAGGGAATCTGCAAGGGGTGTATCGTAATTCGCCAGCAGCGCCACAAGGTCCCGCGGATCGCGTCGAATGTCCCGTTCCACACCCGATGCATGAGCGATCGTCTGCAAGGACATCGTTCGTTCCGAGCTGGCCGCGACTCGGTCACATTCCTGTCTTCCCCAAACGCAAAAGAGTCGAGATCGAAATGGAACCCATGTCAATGTATCGCTTTGGATGCCATGTTGCAGTGTTATCGTCGGGCGATCGACGGCGTTGACAAGATCCACCAGAAGCGATTGCTGAGCTCCATATTCAGAATCTTGGACAAGAGCCACGAGCCGTCGTGCATCCGCAAGCCGGCCAATGAGGGCCATATAAGCGCGCTCAATCTCGAGATACAATCCGACGAATTCGTCAAGTGCCACACATTGCAGGGCAAGATTCAGTTCCTCCCGCAAGGCGCTGCTCAATGAGTCGCACGTCTGCCGCATCAGCAACCGGTCTTCGTCCTTCCGCGTTCGAATCATGCGAAGTGGGATGCAGAATGTGTGCATCGTGAACATGCCCGATGCTCCATCGATCGGGGTGCTTTGCCACACATCACACTGTGCCGCAGCGGCCCATTCGATCGTCTGGGCGAAGGCGTCACGTGCGTTTCTACGCTCTTGGTTGAGGGACGTCACGATAACGGGCCGGCAACGGCGTACAGGACGGAGGATGATCCATTTGAGGGTCCACAGCAGATACCAGATGAAGTGCGCAGATGCCTGCCCAGTGATGCGAGTCGGTTCGATGGCATCGCCGAAATGCTTCGCACGCATCCAGCGGCAGACTTGGGGTTGAACATGCAACATCATCGCTCTGCGGACGTTGGCGTTCGGTACTGTCCCTTGCCACGCTCGCAGCACCGCATGGAGCTGAATATCCATGCGGACCCGAGCATCTTTGCTGCTTGCATTCAAGTCGGACGGGATTCCTCTTTCGGCATGGATGAATCGCGCGCCACAGCGTCTGTACACCGCACGCATGCGTGTCGCAAGCTTCTCACTTGAGAAACGCTCTGCGGCATTCAACCCTCCACGCCGCAAGGATGCGTATGCAGCATCGTCGGTCAACACCTTCTCGATCTTCGACGTCAGATCAACGACGTCTCCATATTCCACCTTCAGACAGCCCTCTCCTTCCGAAATCCAGTGAGAGAAACCAGTTTGGTTCGTGAGGATGACAGGGATCCCTTCATTGAGAGCCTCCAATGCTGCCATACTGAACGACTCATACCTGCTTGGAACGACGATCAGACGAGCCTGTCTGAGGAGAGGTTTGTACTGCACGGGAGGCAATTCGCCGACATAGCAGGAATGGACGGCATTCCATGGATTTGCGCCGCAGATCCGCAACGTATGTGGACAGGATAGTCGTGCGAGCGATTCCTCAAGGAATGCCAGTCCTTTTCGCGCGCTTCCAAGCCCTCCGGCAAAGAGAATCTTGGGAACTCGGACATCATCTGCCGGGGCGCCTATCCGATTGACGATGCCATTCGGAACAAGGTCGATCGTCGAACGCGGATAGGTCCGGCGCAGGAGTTCGGCATCCGTTTCACTCGGGGTGATGAGCGTATCAGCAACCCTGCACAGGAATGTCCGCAGAGTGCGCCGCACAAATGATTCTTCGGCCGGGAATCGAAGGAATACGGTATCATGCACCGTGTAGACGATCTTCAACCTGAGCAGTGAGCTGACAAGCAAGATGGGCAACATCCAGGCGCGCGCAACGAAGAAATGGACCACTGCTGGACGACGAAGGAAGAGAAGGGCCAGGAGCGCGACGACCCCGCCGCTGAGAATGGGAATTCCCTCTTCCTCATTAATGCGGTGACGGCGGAACAATCTCTCAGATGGATTCCATGTCCGGGGGCATTCAGCCACGGTCACCACGAGCCCTTGTGCCTGGAGAGCCGAGGCGAGGAGTTTCAATTGAGCAGTTGTAGCACTTCCCACCCAAGGGGGCTCGTGCCAATCTCCCAATACCCAGACGGTATCACGCAGCGGCTGCATGGGGGGCTTTCCTGATCATCCGCATCGCAGCAGGAAGGAGCATCATCACGTTCACAAACTCAGCGGAGATCGTCATGATTGCCGCTGCGATCATCCCGTAGTGCGGCGTGAAAAGAAGATTACCTGCAATGTTTCCTCCAGCCGCGATGGCTGCCGCCCAAAGCGGCGTACGCGAATCCCCCGAGCCATTCAGCACATTTGCGAGGAGTGTCCCTGCGAACATGAGCGGAATGCCGACCGCAAGGATCTGAAGCACAATACCGGCATCAGCGAATGCCTCCCCAAACACAAGCTGAATGACCTCGGACCCCCATATGCCCAAGACGAGCGCCAGCGGAACACCGATAGCGAGGGCGATCCCAAGCGATTCCAGGACAGAGCGGTTGAATCGTTCCCGCTTCAGCTCCCGACTCCAGCGCCCAAACTCCGGAAGATAGACGCTCGAGAGCGCCGCTGACACAATGCGGGAGTTCCGGAAAAAGACATACGCCGCACCGTAGAATCCTACTGTCGCAGGCGCAAGCACGTAACCCAGAAGGATGACGTCAAAACGATCTGAAAGATGGACGACGACCTGGTTCAGCGCCAACTTCCCATGTGACAAAGCGAGCGACCGGATCGACATTGCGCGGGCAGGAGAGCCGCTTCGCAAGTATTCCCGCGCACTGAGAAGGAGGACGCCGACGCTGAAGATGGCCATGGAAAACAAGACTGCATGTGCCGAAGGCCCCACCATGACTACCCCGAGGAGGAACATCCCCTGAACGAACCGGGACGCGGCTGTCACGATAAACGCCAGTCGGTACTTCCCTTCCGCCATCATCGTGGTCTGATAAATGCGCGCAACATTCAGGATCGCTTCGGAAGTGAAAACGAGACCGATCAAGATCAAAGTCGGTCGACCTGAATTCAGCACAGAAATCAGCAGTCCAAGGAGGAGGAACACGATCCCAAGCGCAACCTTGAGCCGCGCGATCGGAGCGACTCGACTCGGTGCGTCGTCCGGATCGATCAAGAGCGAAGGGGTCAAGCCGAAGTCGCTCACGTTCACAAGCGTGGCAATGATGGAAGCCGCAAGAACATACTCGCCGTACATCTCGACTCCTGACCAGCGGGCCAGAAGGATGCCGATGCCGAATCCGAACACGCGGTCGAGGATCAGGGTCCACCAGCGCCAGGAGAGAGACCCAAGTCTCCTTCGAGCATCATGTGGAAGATCACGGCCAGTGGAAGAATTATCCTTCATTCCTGTGCGGTGCTCGGAGTCTGCCAAGTGGGCGCGGGGGGCTGCTCGTTGATGCTAGGCGTTAAGGCGAGAAAGCAAAACGCGGATGATGAACCGCGGATTCCCAAGAAGGTAACGTTTCCAGAGTCGACCCGGTTCCTGCAAGAGCCGATAAACCCACTCCATGCCAATCGCCCCCATCCAGGGCGGACACCGTTTTTTCATCCCCGCGACGTAATCGAGCGCCGATCCTCCGTTCAAGACGAGCGAAACCGATAGTCGTGGAAGATTATCAAGGATCCAGCGTTCTTGGAGCGGCATTCCCATGCAGACGATCAGGATCCGCGCCCCGCTTGCATTGATGCGATCGAGCACAGTCAGGCGAGCGAGTCGCCTGGTATTAGTTTGGGCGGTCGTCGTG
>JALONE010000164.1 GCA_025455125.1 Bacteroidota bacterium | reverse complement strand
TCGACGAGCACGGAGTCGATCCGGACGGAAGGGAACATTTCGAACCTGAACTGACGGCTTGCGACGTCCGACCGAAGCAGTCGGACCTGATCGGCCACCGTCGGAGGAGGGGTGTACAAGCCCAGCGTTTCGAGGATGTAACATCCGGGGACAAGGAGGAGGATGCCGAGGAAGGAGATGAGTGCCAGCAGTGATCTCATGTTTTCGCGACGATGATGTGGAGTGGGTCCGATGTTGGAAAAAGATAGAAAGAAATTCCTTCGCGCGCATACATTCCACCGGTTGCATCTCTTGGCAGAGTGCAGTATGTTCATAAATTAGTATATGACTCGCACGCACGGATATATTGAAACGCTTGTTGCCGCTGCCTTTGTGACCGCGTTGCTTGCCGGTGTTCTGTCCGCCCAGGACCGCCCAGGCTCCGTGCGCATCACCGCGGAGGCGGTGAAATCTGCGTATTTGCTCCGCTTCGCAGAGAACATCGTGTGGCCAAACGAAGGCCGCCTCTCGTCCCTCCGCATCGGGGTATACGAGAACGATACCGCCATGATCGCGAACCTGAGGCGGCTCATCCAGTCAGCGCGCGTGCGGGGGAAGTCGCTGACCGTCGTTCCGATCCGTTCCCCCCGTGACCTGGATTCCCTGGAAATGCTCTATCTTGATGAACAGCGGAGCGCCGACCTTCGACCGATCCTTCGCGCCGTGGAGGGGAAGAAGATTGTCGTCGTTTCCACGGAGGGGGAACCGCTTTCGTCCATCATGATCAACCTATTCCTGAATCCTGATACGCGGTCGTTCTCTTTCGAGACGAAAAAGGAGAATTTCGAAGCATCCGGCATTCTCGTTGGTTCAGAGTTGCTGCTTCTCGGCGGCTCCCGGCAGGAGGCGCGCGAAGTGTTTCGCCAGGCAGAAGATTCGGTCCGCATCCTTCGCAGCATGCTCGACGAGCAGAAGCAGGTCCTTGCCGAACAACAAGTCACGGTGAGGCGACAACAGGATGAGATCGCAACGCAACGCAGCATCATCGACGAACAGGACTTGGCGATCTTCGATCAGCGGCTCTCGCTGGACAGCATGCTCCACGTCTCCGCGGAGTTGCGCGGACAGTTGGCACGAAACAGCTCGATCTTGGGTCAGCAAACGCAAGCCATCGGCGCCCAGGCGGACACGATCGCAAAGCAGCAGGATCAGGTCCGAGAACAGACATCGACCCTCAAGATGCAGCAACGGGTCATCGAAGAACGTCGCCGGCAGATCGAGGCTCAGGAGGGCGCACTCAAACAGCAGTCCTCAACCATTGAATGGCAGCGCCAATTGCTTACGGTGGTCGTGGTCTCGGCCACGATCCTCAGCGTGTTGTTGTTCTTTCTCTATCGGAACTACAAGACGATCCGCCGGATCAACGCGGAACTGGAGTTGAAGAACCGTCAGATCGAGGCGCAACGCGCGGAACTGGAACAGCAGGCGCGGCTGCTGAAGGCGGCAAATGAGGAGTTGGACAGCTTCAGCTATTCGGTGTCGCATGACCTCCGTGCGCCGTTGCGAAGCATTCATGGATTCAGCACGGCGATCCAGGAGGAATTCGCAGACCACCTGGGGAATGAAGGGAGCGATTATCTCCGCCGCGTACAGGCTGCGGCCGAGAAGATGGCGACCTTGATCGATGACCTGCTCAAGCTTTCCCGCGTCGGCCGCAATGCGATCGAACCGATCAAGACCGACCTCGTCCCGATAGCCCGCGCGGTCGAGGCCGAGTTGCGCCGCCTGGACCCGGATCGCATGGTCGAGTTTGTCACTCCCGAAACGCTTCCGGCTACGGCCGATCCCCGCATGATGACGATCGTGTTGCAGAACCTGTTAAGCAACGCCTGGAAGTACAGCGCCAAAACGCCGAACGCCCGCGTCGAATTCCTAGCCGAACTCATGGACGGAGAGACGATGTACGTCGTACGCGACAACGGCGCCGGGTTCAACATGGACTACAAGGCGAAATTATTTGCTCCCTTCCAGCGGCTCCATACGCACGAGGAGTTTCAGGGGTCGGGGATCGGCTTGTCGATTGTCAAGCGTATCATCCATCGGCACGGCGGGGAGGTGTGGGCCGAGGGTGAAGTGGGCAAAGGGGCAACGTTCCGCTTCACATTACCGCAACGTACTGAGGCATCCCATGGATAAGAAGGTCGTTCTCCTTGTAGAAGACAACAGCGACGACATCGCGTTGACCCTGCGTGCGTTCAAGAAGAGCAATTTTCCCCATGAAGTCGTAGTTGCCCGTGACGGACAGGAAGCACTCGAATTCCTTTTCGGTCAGGGCGTGTCCGGAAAGGGTCCGCTCACGCCGTCGCTGATCCTGCTGGACCTCCGCCTTCCGCGGAAGAACGGGATGGACGTGCTCCAGCGTGTCCGGAGCGAGAGACGGACCAAACTCCTGCCGGTCGTTGTGCTGACAACATCGACGGAAGAGCGTGATCTCTTCGAGTGCTACAACCAAGGGGCGAACAGCTATCTGCGCAAACCGATCGACTTTACCGAGTTCCTCGACGTCGTTCGGCGGGTCGAGGAGTACTGGCTCCATCTGAATCAAGAACCGCCCCACGCCCAGTCGAAATAAGGAATCCCGGACGGATGCCGCTCCGGTCACGCATTTCCCTTCTGCTCTGTCTCGCCGCCGAGTTCTCCTTCGCGCAGCACGTTGACACTATCAAAACCTACTACACGCCGGAAGTCATCGTCTCCGGATCACGCGCCGGCGGCAACGTACTCGATATCCCCATGTCGGTCAGTGTGATCGCGCTGGACCGTGCGGCTTCTGTGAGGCGGTTCTCCGTGGGAGATGCGTTGTCGGCTGTGCCGGGACTCCTGGCGCAGACGCGTGCGGGCGCATTCGACGTACGGCTCACGATCCGCGGATTCGGCGCACGCGGCAACGGCGATCGCTCCAACGCCGGAACGGTTCGCGGGATCAAAGTACTCGTCGACGGAATACCGGAGACGGAACCGGACGGCAGGACAGCGCTCGACCTCATCGACATCCGCGGCGTTTCGCGGGTCGAGGTGAACAGAAGCAATGCGAGCACGCTGTTCGGAAATGCATCGGGAGGCGTGATCGACTTTCGTTCGCATGGTCCAAGCGAGCATTCAGCCGTCGAGTTGTCGTTTGCGGGGGGTGCTTTCGGCCTTCAACAAACGCGCTTCTCGGCCGCTTCTGGCGCATCATCGATGCCGGTCTCCATCGCGGTCAATCGTTCTCAATGGAACGGATGGAGGAAGAACTCGGACGCCGCATCGACCCATGCGCGTGCCGTGGCCGCCGTGACGTGGGGCGACGGAGACGGACTTCGGTTCATCGCCTCCGGTGTGTCCAGCCGCTTCGCCATCCCCGGTCCTCTCACGCCGGCGCAAGTCGCTGCCGATCCGACCCAGGCCAATCCCGCGTATGCCGCACGCCGCGAACGGCGAGAGAACCTGATCGCCCGCTTCAGCATGGATCTGACGACGACCCCGTGGAGCGGACACGCATTCAACGTCATCGCCTTCGTTTCGCCGAAGTCGCTCATCCGCTCGGAACGGGGAACCTACCGCGAATTTTCCAGGGTTCACCTCGGCGGTGGCGGAGTGTACACATTCACCGAAGACGATTCCTCATGCCTCCTCCATTCGATCGTCGCGGGCGTGGACGTTGCGTCGCAGGATGGTCCCTCACTGTTCTATTCTCTCGTCCATGGCGAACGCGGAGATTCGCTCCGGACCAACAAACGAGAAGCGGCAACGACGGCCGGAGCGTTCCTCCAGACAGAGATCCGCCTGACGTCGAATCTGCGCTTGAACGTGGGAGGACGCCTGGACCTCCTGGACTACCGCTTGCAGGAGAATCCGACCGGTACCCTCAGGGAGTCTGTGGAAGATGAACTCACGCTGCGGCGCTTTACACCGAAGGCGTCGTTGTTGGTCCGCGTGGCGGACAGGCAGTCGCTCTACGTCAGCGTGAGCGGCGGTGTTGAGGCTCCGGCCTTCAATGAGGTCGATCCGCCGCCGACTCTGACGTCAGCGGGATTGAATCCGCTTCTCAAGCCGATGACATCGACCAGCATCGAGATCGGATGGAAGGGATTTGCGGAATTGGAGGCACTCCGTCAGCATCTCGAATATTCGGTCGCACTGTTTCGCATCGGCGTTGCGAATGAGATCGTCCCCTACAACGGCGGCGCGTACTATTTCTCGGCGGGCCGATCGCGGCGCTTCGGGTTCGAAGCCAGCGCAACGATGGACGCTGAGGAACCCTGGGGCGTTCGCCTCGCGTACACGTACATGAATGCCCGCTACGAGGAGTATGCGAACGAGTTGGGCGACTTCGCCGGAAGGGAGGTCCCCGGCATCCCGTCGCATGTTGTTTCCGCGCGGTTCATTGTGAATCCATTTCGCGGCTTGAAAGCCGAGATTGGCGTGGACGGCGTCTCGTCGTATCCCGCTGACGATGAGAATAT